>JASHPR010000209.1 GCA_030038015.1 Streptosporangiaceae bacterium | reverse complement strand
GTCCTCCCGCCGATCGGCACGACGCAGCAGCGCGTGCCATGGGCCGGTTTGATCGGCATCGTCGGGCTCTCCGTCGCCATCCTCGCCGTGGGCGGCCCGAACGGCTCGAACTGGGTCGACGCGCTGGTTGTCGCAAGCGCCGCCGTCGGCCGCAGCATGCCGACGGTCCGCCTTGTCGTGATCGGCGCGGCGGTCTGCACCGCCGCCGGCCTCAGCGTCTACCTGATCGAGGGGTCGCTGAACTCCAGCAACGCCCTGGCCTTCATCGCTCCCCCGCTGGCAGCGTGCATCGCCTTTAGCTCAACCCGCCGGCTCGACCTCGTCAGCAAGCTGCGCGAGACCAGGGCCGAACTGGCCCGGATGGCGGTCGCCGACGAGCGGCTCCGGATCGCGCGGGACCTGCACGATCTCCTCGGGCACAGCCTGTCGCTGATCACCCTGAAGGCCGAGCTCGCCGGGCGGGTGATCGAGGCCGACCCGGATCGCGCCGCGCGGGAGATCGCCGGCCTGGAGACGGTGGCGCGCCGGTCGCTCGGTGAGGTCCGGGCCGCCGTGACCAGCTACCGGCAGCCCAGCCTGGGCGCCGAGATCGCGGCGGCGCGCCAGATGCTGACGGCCGCGGGAATGGACTGCCAGGTGCGTGCCGACGCATCGGCCGCGCTGCCGCCGGTCACCGACGCGCTGCTCGCCTGGACCGTGCGGGAGGGCGCCACGAACGTGGTCCGGCATTCGGGCGCGCGCCACGTGGCCATCACGGTCACCGTCACGAACGATGAAATCACCGCCGAGGTCGCCGACGACGGGGTCGGCCCGGCTTGGGACCGTGCCCGGGGCCCCGGCGGGCATGACGGGTCGGGCCTGTCCGGGCTGACCGAGCGGGCGCGCAAGGAGGGCGCAGAGGTCAGCGCGGGAGAGGGCCCGGGCGGCAAGGGATTCCGGCTCCTGGTCCGGGTCCCGGCGCACCGGTCCAGCGAGATGTGACCGATTCAGCGGGATGTGATAGCCGGCGCCGAGACCGGTTGCAGATTCGCCTCTTCTACTGATCGCGGCGGGCCGTCCCGGCCCGCCCCGCGGCTCTCTTCCCCGGGGCCGCGGACGCGAATACCAGCGGGGAGAGGAGAACCACATGAGGCTCTTCCGACCACTCATCGGGATGGGGGTCGCGGCCGGCGTCCTCGGCGGCGGCCTGGCGCTGGGGCTAGGCCTGGCCAGCGCGGCCACCGCCTCGTCCGCCACGGCCACCCACACGGCCAGCTCGGCCACGGAGACGGCGGCAACCGGGACGGCCACGGCGGCACGCGCCGGCGCACCGGCGGCTCCGGCCGGCACGTCGGCGACCAAGGGCAAGTGCACGCACATGACCGGCGGCAGCAGCCCCTACCCGGGCCGGGGCGGCCCGGGTAGCAGCCCGGTCATTAGCAGCTAGCGCTCGCCGTCGCAGGCGCGGGCGGGCTCATCCGGAGGAGCCCGCCCGTCATCATGGACACATGAGCCTGCGCATCATGATCGCTGAGGACCAGACGATGGTCAGGCAGGCCCTCGTGGCTCTCCTCGGGCTCGAGCCGGACATCGAGGTCGTGGCCGAGGCGGCCGGCGGCGACGAGGCGCTCGCGATGGCGCGCAAGCACCAGCCGGACGTGGCCGTCCTGGACATCGAGATGCCCGGTCCTGGCGGCATCGAGGTGGCGCGGCTGCTCACGGCGGCCGGCTTCCCCGGGAAGATCGTGATCGTGACCACCTTCGGGCGGCCCGGCTACCTGCGCGCGGCGATGGCAGCCGGCGCCAGCGGCTTCCTGCTGAAGGATGCCCCGGCAGCCGAGCTGGCCGCGGCCATCAGGCAGGTGGCAGCCGGCGCGCGCGTCGTCGACCCCGCGCTCGCCGCCGCCGCGCTGGCCGAGGGCGAGAGCCCGCTCAGCCAGCGCGAGACCGACGTGCTGGCGGAGGCGGCAGGGCACGAGACCATCGCCGTCATCGCCGCGAGGCTGCACCTGTCGCCGGGCACCGTGCGCAACCACCTGTCGGCCACGATCCAGAAGCTCGGCGCCCGCAACCGCGCCGACGCCGCGCAGATCGCCCAGGAAAAGGGCTGGCTGTAGCCGCATCATGGCGCCCGCGCCTGCGATGTGGCCGTGCCTCGGCACCCGCGCTGGTCGGGCAGAATCGCTGTGTGCTGCTGAGCGAGCTCGTAGAGGTGTCGGCTGCGGTCGCGGCCACGCCCGCGCGGAACGCCAAGACCGGGCAGATCGCGGCGCTGCTGGAAAGGGTGGAGCCCGGTGAGGTGCCCGTGGCCGTGGCCTTCCTGTCCGGTGAGCTGCTGCAGGGGCAGATCGGCGTGGGCTACGCGGCGATCGGCGGGGTGTTCCGCGTCGCGCAGGACGCGGGAGACGCAGGAGCGGCGCACGACGCACGGGGCGCGGAGGATGCGGGGACGGCGGATGGCGGACGGGCAGGCGGGAACACACCGGCCGCCGGGGATGCATGGGCCGCCGGGGAGACACGGGCGCCGGAGGCTGCTCCCGCCCAGGAAGTCCGGGCGGCCGCCGCGGAGGCGGCGGCGGGCGGCGTCCGCCTGCCCGGCGCACCCGCGCTGACCCTGACCGACGTCGACGCCGCGTTCACGGCGATCGGCCTGGTGACCGGGCCGGGTTCGCAGGCCGAGCGACGGCGGCTGCTCACCGGGCTGTTCGCCCGGGCCACCGACCGGGAGCGGGAGTTCCTGGTCCGGCTGCTGGCCGGCGACCTCAGGCAGGGCGCGCTCGAGGGCGTGATGACCGACGCGGTCGCCCGGGCCGCCGGTGTTCCCGCGGAGGAGGTCAGGCGGGCGCACCAGCTAGGCGGGTCGCTGGCCGAGGTGGCCGGGGCGGCGCTGGCTGGCGGCGGGGCTGCTGGTTCCGCGGCTAAGGCGCTGGCGGCGCTGCGCGGCTTCACCCTGCGTGTGGGGCGCCCGGCCAGGCCCATGCTCGCCGCGTCCGCGCCTGACGTTGCCGCCGCCCTCGCCCGGATCAGCCCAGCGGCCGCCGAATGGAAGATCGACGGCATCCGGATCCAGGTGCACCGGGACGGCAGCGAGGTGGCGGTGTTCACCCGGACCCTGGACGACATCACCACGCGGGTGCCCGAGATCGCCGAGGCCGCGCTGTCCCTGCCGGTGACCTCCGCCGTGCTCGACGGCGAGGCGGTGGCGCTCGGCCCGGACGGCAGGCCGCGCCCGTTCCAGGTCACCGCCGCCAGGACCGCGAGCCAGGCCGACGTCGGGCGGCTGCGCGCACAGACCCCGCTGACGCCGTTCTTTTTCGACCTGCTGCACCTGGACGGCACCGACCTGATCGACGCCCCGGCCGCCGAGCGGCACGGCCTGCTGTCCCAGATCGCGCCGGCCGCGCTGCTGGCCCCCCGCATCGTCACCGGCGACCTGGCCGAAGCGGGGGCCTTCTTCGCCGACGCGGTCGCCCACGGCCACGAGGGGCTCGTGCTGAAGTCCCTGGACGCGCCGTACCGGGCAGGCCGCCGCGGCGGCGAGTGGATCAAAGTCAAGCCCCGTCACACGCTCGACCTTGTCATCCTCGCGGCCGAATGGGGACACGGCCGGCGGCGCGGGGTGCTGTCCAACCTGCACCTCGGCGCGCGCGACCCGGAAACGGGAGGCCTGGTGATGCTGGGGAAGACCTTCAAGGGGCTGACCGACGAGATGCTCGCCTGGCAGACCGCCAGGCTGCTTGACCTCGCCGACCCGCCGGCGCAGGCTCGCGGGGAGGCCGAGCGCCGCCAGGCTCACGGTGTGGTCTGGGTCCGCCCCAAACTCGTCGTGGAGATCGCGTTCGACGGGGTGCAGGCCAGCAGTCGCTACCCCGGCGGCCTGGCGCTGCGGTTCGCGCGGGTGCTGCGGTTCCGGCCGGACAAGAGCGCGGCCGACGCCGACACCATCGAAGCCGTCCGCGCGGTCTGGTCAAAGCAGGCTTAATGCCGGCGTCCAGGCTCCGTAAAGATCGCGTCAACAGGCCTTCCCCGGTCCCACTGTCATTGCCGCCTTCGAGTAATTTCGGCAGTCGGAACCATCGCAAGTCATCGACAGGCCCGGAGTGCAGTGGGGTACGGAAGCGGGCAGGGTGGAGTCACCGGCCTGACGGCGCCTGCTGGGGCGGCCGCCGCACCGCAGGCCGTCCTGCCGGACCAGGCCGGCGCGCCGGCGTTGCGTTCAGGGTTCCTCGGATGGATCGCCGCGGTCGCCATCATCATCTCGGTGCTGCTGATGATCGCCGTGTGCGCGGCCGGGCCCAGCGCCGTGGTGCCGGTGATCCCGCGGACCTGGCCGTCGCCGCCGTGGTGGGCCCCGCTGCACCTGCCCGAGGTCGCGGTGGCCGGGTTCATCTACGCGGCGATCGTGCTCGGCGCGGCCGGCGTGGC
>JASHPR010000208.1 GCA_030038015.1 Streptosporangiaceae bacterium | reverse complement strand
GGGATGGCTTGCCCTGGCGGCGGCCGTGGCAACGACGGCGGCCCTGGCGACGGCCGCGCCGGTGGCCGGTGCGGCCACCGCGGCCACGCGCGCGCTCGCCCCGCCGGCCGTCCGGGTGAACCAGGTCGGCTACACACCGCAGAGCACCAAGGTGGCCTTCGCGATGCTGGCGAGGCCGGTGCGCAGCGTCCGGTTCGAGGTCCTCGGCAGCCACGGCGTCGTCTGCCGTGGCCGGTCCGCCGACGACGCCGGGCGGTGGAACGGCAACTACCACGCGGTCTACCTGCTGAATTTCTCGGCGCTGCGCCGTCCCGGCAGCTACCGGGTCGAGCTCCTCGGCCCGGACCGGGCGGAGTCGCCGCCGTTCCGGATCGCCAGCGCCGGCGCCCTCTACCACGGCCTGGTGCTGAACGCCGTCCGCTACTACACCTCGGAGCGGGACGGAGCCGGCGTCGAGTCCTCGGTCCTCGACCGCAAGCCGGCCAACCTCACCGACCGGCGCGCGTACGTGTACAAGGACCCGCGCTACGACAGCAACGACAACCTGCTCGGCAAGCTGACCAGGATCGGCGGCCCGGTCAACGTGGCCGGCGGCTGGTTCGACGCCGGCGGCGGGTACGAGAAGTTCGGCTACACCGCCAGCTACGCCGACGGGCTGATGCTGATCGCGGCGCGCGACTTCCCCGGCGAGTACGCGACGCTGCTGCCGGAGGCCCGCTTCGGCCTCAGCTGGCTGCTCAAGCTGTGGAACCCGGCGCAGAAGGTCCTGTACATCCAGGTGGGCATCGGCAACGGCAACGCCAGCAACACGATCCAGGGCGACTACAACTTCTGGTTCCTGCCGCAGCAGGAGGACCGCCTGGACGTCAAGCCCGGCGGCAACCCCGGCCCCACGGCGTACTACGTCAAGTACCGGCCGGTGTTCGAGGCCGCGCCGCCCGGCAAGCCGATCAGCCCGGACCTCGCCGGGCGCTTCGCGGCCGACTTCGCGCTCGGCGCGCAGCTCGCCGCGCGGACCGACCCGGCCAGCGCCGAGCACCTGCTGTCGCTGGCCCGCGGGGTCTACGCGATGGCCAAGACGACGGATGTCGGCCGGATCGTCACCACGTTCCCGTACGACTACTACCCGGGCACCGAGTGGAAGAGCGACATGCTGTGGGGCGCCGCCGAGATCGCGCTCGCCGACGAGGCGCTCGGCGCCCCGGCCTGGCAGCTGCACCAGGATCTGCAGGTCGCGGCCTACTGGGCGAACGAGTACATCGCGCAGGGCCACCCGGTGGGCGGCGACACGTTCAACCTGTACGACAACGGCGCGATCGCCGAGGCCGAGCTGCTGCAGGCCATGCGCCAGGCGCCGTTCCCGCCGGTCATCTCACCGGATGCGCTGCTGAATGACCTCGCCGCGCAGCTCCAGGTGGGGGAGAGCTGGGCCAAGGGCGACCCGTTCCAGCTGGGCACCGACCTGGGGCCCAGCGACGCCACGCCGCACGCGTTCGGCCTGTACATCACCAATGCCCTGTACCAGCGGTACGGCGGCTCGGACACCTACCAGGCGTTCGCGCAGCAGCAGCTGAACTTCGCGCTCGGCGCCAACGCGTGGGGCAGCTCGTTCGTGGTCGGGGCGGGCGCCGCGTTCCCGCACTGCATGCAGAGCGAGATCGCGAACGTGGCCGGCTCGCTGACCGGCCGGGGGAACATCCAGCTCGGCGCCACCGTGGACGGCCCGACCAGCCCGGACAACTTCATCGGCCTCGGCACGGTCACCGGGATGAAGGCGTGCAGCGCGGGCGACTACAAGCCGTTCAACAACGCCGCCGCGGGCTACGAGGACAACGTGGTCAGCTGGCCGTCGGTCGAGCCCGCCGACGACTACACCGCCGCATCGCTGCTGGCGTTCGCGCTCGGCGCCAGCGGGGCAGGCCAGTAAGCCGGTGCGCCGCCGCTCCCGCCTGCCTGCGGGCCCGTGATGTGATGGACGTGTGAAGGTCCGGATCGGGATATCGCTGGGCGCCGCGGGCGTCCCCGGCGAGTTCGCCGCCGCCGTCGACGACCTTGAACGGCTGGGCGTCGACTCGCTCTGGCTGCCGGAGATGGTGTACGGCCCGCTGACAGAGCCGCTCATCGGCATGGCGCACGCGCTGTCCCGGACGGCCAGGCTCAAGGTGGGCGCCGGCATCTACGTGCTGCCGGGCCGGAACCCGGTGCTGGTCGCCAAGCAGCTCGCCTCGCTGGCGGGCCTGGCGCCGGGCCGCGTGCTGCCGGTGTTCGGCCTGCAGCCTGCCCGGCGGAACGAGCGGGCCCTGTTCGGCGTCCCCGGACCGCGGGGCGCGGTGTTCGACGAGTCGCTGCGGCTGGTGCGGCTGCTGCTGACCGAGGACAGCGTGTCGTTCGCGGGGGAGTTCTTCGCCGTCGACGGCGCGAGCGTGGCCCCGCTGCCGGCCAGGCCGCTGGACATCTGGCTGGGCGGCACCGCGCCCGCCGCGCTGCAGCGGGTGGGCAGGCTCGGCGACGGCTGGCTGGCCAGCTTCATCACCCCCGCCGAGGCCGCCGCGGGCCGGGCGGCCATCCAGGAGGCCGCCGCGGCGGCGGGCCGCGAGGTGGAGCCCGATCACTTCGGGATCAGCCTGGCGGTCGCGGCCGGGGGCGTCCCCGATGCGCTGATCGCCGCGGCCCGGCAGCGGCGCCCGGACGCCGACCCGGCCAGCCTGGTCCCGGCGAGCTGGCCGGACGCGCGGCGGATGATCGAGCAGTACGTGGCCGCCGGCCTCACCAAGTTCGTGATCAGGCCCGCCGCGGCCGAGACGTCCGCTGGCGCTTTTCTTGAACGGTTCGCCGCGGAGCTGATGCCGCTGCAGACCTGACGGTCAGACGTCAGTCCGTGCGGCCGGTGATGGCCAGGCTGGCGCCGATGCCGATCATCACCAGGCCGCCGGTGCCGCCGATGAGCTCGAGCCGCCTGGGGGACCGGGCCAGCCATGCGCGGGCGGTCCCCGCGGCAACCGCCCAGCCGCTGTCCGAGACCACGGCGATCCCGATGAAGATCGCCCCGAGCAGCAGCATCTGCAGCGGCACGTGGCCCGCCGGGCGATCCGCGAACTGTGGCAGCACCGCGGCGAAGAACACCATCGCCTTGGGGTTGGTCACGCCGACCAGGAAGCCGTCGCGCAGGGTCCGCAGCGGGGTCTTCTTCGCCACCGTGGCGCCGAGCGCCCCGGTGAGCGACCGGCGGTGCCGCACCGCCTGCACGCCCAGGCAGACGAGGTACGCCGCGCCGCCCAGCTTGATCACCGTGAACACGGCCACGAACCGCTCGACCAGCACCCCGATCCCGAACGCAACGGCCGCCACCTGCGCGTAGACACCGATCTGGCCGCCCACGGCCGTGGCGACCCCGGCCGCCCGGCCGAGCTGCAGCGAACGGCTGACCACGAACAGCACGTTCGGGCCCGGCACCACGATCAGGGCGGAAGACAGCAGCAAGAACGCCAGCAGGTGCCCGGTGGGAAGCACGGGGCGAGACTACCCAGCATCCCCCGCCCCGGGCCACCGGATAACGGCGTCAGCGCGGGGTGCCCTTGTCCACGGCACCCGTCACCGACAGGACGTACCACAGGCCCATGTCGTCCGCCTGGCCGGTGGCCTCGCCGGGCCTGCTATCGCCGATCCACAGGTAAAGCGGCCAGCCGTCGTAGGTTTCCTGCAGCTCACCGTTGGCGCGCCGCACGGTCCCGAGCAGGGCCGTGCGGACCCCGGAACCCGCCCTGGGACGGGCGACGCCGCGCGGCAGCACCAGCGGCGGCCACTGCTGCGCGCAGAACCCGGTGCACTGTGACGGGCCCTGGTGATCGGGGGCGTACATGTACAGCGTGTACCCCTTGCCGTCGGTGATGATCTCGCCCAGGCCGGGAATGGCACGAGCCAGCACCACATACTGCGGGATGCTGCTGCCTGTGCTGGTCCCGCACCCCGCGGCGAGCGCGGTCATGCTGACGCTGGCGGCCAGGAGGCCGGCCCAGCCTGCTGCGCGACGGCGACGGCGACCTCGCTGCATCGGGCACCTCAGCCGGGTATCAGCTCAACGGCGCCGTACTCCCAGTACGCGCGCAGCGCGGCGATCTTGCCTTCGCCGTTGCTGCGGTAGGTGTAGACGCCTCGGACGACGGCGGTCTGCTCTCCGCCTGCCAGCGTAGTGCGGATCACGCCGACGTCGGCCACCTCGTCGCCGCACAGGTAGGAGCGCTCGATCTCGAAGGTGATCCGTTCCGCCGGGGCGATCATGGCGTCGTAGAAGGCGGCGATCGCCGCGGCGCCGTGGTGTCCCGCGCCGCCGGGGTCAAGCGGCGAGGGCCCGACCGGGTCCTGGACCACGGCGTCCGGAGCGAACAGCGCCAGCCACGCGCCGCGGTCCTTGGCCCCCACCGCCGCCTGGGACCGCCGCGCCAGCTCGCGCGCGTTCATGGCCGGTTCGGTCACGCGCCTGCCTCCTTCCCCCTTCCGGCGGCCCGCCCGGCTCCGCGCAGCCAGGCCCCGTGGGGTCAGGCTACTGTGCTGGCACCAGCCCTCCCAGCCCGCGGCCGGTTACGGCCGGCTGGTCTGGCGGGCTGCGCCCGCGGGCTGTTCACTCAAACCCGGACGTGCTGCCTGCTCCGCGCCGCAGGATCTCGGGCTTGTCCTGGGAGAAGTCGATGACCGTTGTCGGCTCGGTGCCGCAGTCGCCGGAGTCGATCACTGCGTCCACGGCGTGGCCGAGCTGGGCGGCGATCTCCCACCCCTGGGTCATGGGCTCGTCCTGGCCAGGCAGCACCAGGGTGCTCGAGACCAGCGGCTCGCCGAGTTCGGCGAGCAGCGCCTGGGCCACTGCGTGCCGGGGGATCCGCACCCCGACGGTCTTCTTCCCCGGGTGCTGCAACCTGCGCGGTACCTCCTTGGTCGCGGGCAGGATGAAGGTATAGCTGCCCGGGGTTGCCGCCTTGATAGCCCGGAACACCGGGTTGGGGACGTACACGAACTGGCCGAGCTGGGCGAAGTCCTGGCACACCAGCGTGAGGTGGTGCCGGTCATCGAGGTGGCGGATCGACCTGATCCTCATCATGCCGTCGGCGTTGCCGAGCTGGCAGCCCAGCGCGTAGCAGGAGTCCGTCGGGTAAGCGATCACGCCGCCCGCGCGGACGACATCGGCGATCTGGACGATCGCCCGCCGTTGCGGGTTGGCCGGATGGACGTCGAAGTACCTGGCCATGCGACGAGCTTAGAAGGGCCGGGGCCGGCAGACGTAGCGGTGTTTGCGGGCCCAGCATATAACCGTTAGGTTCAGCCTCAGTTATAGAGGAGGCCGCGTGCAGCAAGAAGCGGTGCTGGCGATGCTGGCGAAGGAGCCGTCCCAGGGCTATCAGCTGCGCGCCCGCCTCGACCGGGCGCTCGGCCCGCTGCGCCACGCGATCAATGACGGCCAGATCTACGTGACGCTGGGACGGCTGGAGAAGGCGGGGCTTGTCGCCCGTGCCGGGCACGCCGGGCCGTCAGAGCGGCCCGGCCGCAAGGTCTACAAGCTCACCGCGGCGGGCCAGGAGCGGGTGAGCGAGTGGCTGAGCGAAGTGAGCTGGCCGAAGCCTGATCTCGCCGAGTTCCACCTGAAGCTCATCGCCGCAGCCCAGGCTGGTCTCGCCGACCCGGTCTGCATCGTCGACGCGCAACGCCGGGAACTGCTGCGGCGACTGCGGGACGCCCAGCGCGCGGGCATGGCCGAGCCCGAGGACTCAGCCGCGGGATTGCTGCTTGAAGGCATCGTGCTGCGTCTCCAGGCCGACCTGCGCTTCCTGGAGGCGTGCGAACGCTCCTGGGGCGAACAGAGGAAGAAACAACGATGAACAGCCCGGGCGCAGCCCTCGTGCACGCCCACGCACTGCGGTCCATCGGTGCCTGACATCCCCGACCTGAGCTCGGATTGGAGAGCGAAGTGTCGTCGACGAGACGCGCCTTGCCGGACCCCAACGTTCGGGGGCGTCCTTCTTCCGCCGCGGCCACCTTCTATGCTCGACTGGTCCGCTCCTGGAGCGAAGGAGGCATCTGCCAGATGGGGTCTGCTGGCCATCATCGTCGGCCTTCGCCGCGGCCCGGCGGACAGTTGGCGGCGGCGGGCGGTCAGGTGCCGCTGATCGGCCGCATATTTCCCGCTCCCGTTGCCGCGAAGGTCCCGGAGGTCATCTTCCTGTTCTGGGTGGTGAAGATCCTCACCACGGCCGGCGGAGAGGCCACGTCGGACTACCTGAAGACGTTCGGCAACATCAAAGGCGGCGGCATCGAGGTGGTGCTGTTCGTTGCAGGTCTGGTGCTGCAATTCAGCACCCGCCGGTACCGGGCCTTCGCGTACTGGTTCCTGGCCTATGCCATCGCCATCTTCGGCACCGGTGTCTCCGATTTCCTCCATCTCGACGTGCACATCCCCTACGCCGGGACGACCCTGCTGTGGGCGGTAATCCTCGCCGCGATCTTCTGGCTGTGGCAGCGCAGCGAGGGCACGCTCTCGATCCACAGCGTCACGACGCAACGTCGCGAATCCTTCTACTGGGCGACCGTGTTCGCCACCTTCGCCCTCGGCACCGCGCTCGGGGACTTCACCGCCACCTCCCTCCACCTCGGCTACCTGGCCTCGGGCATCCTCTTTGGCGTCGTCATCCTGCTCCCAGCCCTGGCGTGGCGGCAATTCAGCCTGAACGGCGTCGCCGCTTTCTGGATGTCCTACGTCGTCACGCGGCCTCTCGGGGCGTCTTTCGCCGACTACATCAGCAAGCCCCAGAGCATCAGCGGGATCAACTTCGGAGACGGTCCCACCGCGATCGTGTTCGCCATCGCCGTCTTCGTCCTGGTCTCCTACCTCGCCGTTGCCCGTCCGGACATCCAGCGGCCGCTCACCGCCCCCGCCCCGAGCGGACGGCGGACGACTCCGGCGCATGAGCGCCGCCACACCGGTGATCTCAAGCCCGACGTGGAGTAGCTGGCCGGACGGCCTTTTCCAGCACCGCGTGGTGGCGACGCATCGGCTGTGCCGTCATCTCTGGCCGCCGCTCCGCCC
>JASHPR010000207.1 GCA_030038015.1 Streptosporangiaceae bacterium | reverse complement strand
GCCGCGCCGGGCCGGCGGGTACCCGGACGGCAGCGGGCCAGGCGGCGGCGGATTCCGGTCCCGCCGCAAGGGCAGCTGGTGGCGGCACTGGACCTGGCGCAAGGCGCTGGCGGTCGCCGCCGGGGCCTGCGCGGCGATGATGGTCCTCTTCGTGGCCGCCATCGTGTACCTCTACGCGAGGACGCAGATCCCCACCGCGGTGTCCGAGGCGGCGCTGCAGCAGTCGTCCACGGTCTACTTCAGCAACGGCAGGACCGAGGTGGGCACGTTCACCGCCGACGGCATCGACCGGCAGATGCTGACCTCGAGCCAGATCCCGGCCGTGATGAAGAACGCCATCGTCGCCGCCGAGGACAGGCACTTCTACACCGAGGGTGGCATCTCGATCAGCGGCATCCTCCGCTCCGCCTTCGAGGACATCAAGGGCGGCGGCAACCTGCAGGGGGGTTCCACGCTCACCGAGGAGTTCGTCAAGAACTACTACGCAACGGTCGGCACATCCCGGACGATCAGCACCAAGCTCAAGGAAATCTTCATCTCGATCAAGCTGTCCCACGAAGAGTCCAAGGACTGGATCATGACCCAGTACCTGAACACGGTGCCCTTCGGGGACAACGCCTACGGCGTCGGGGCGGCCGCCCAGATCTACTTCGGCGAGCCTGCTCTCAAGCTCACCGTGTCACAGGCCGCGATGCTCGCGGCCATGGTGAACGAGCCCGGGTTCTTCAACCCGAACCCGAGTGCCGGGATCGCTTACACGTCGCTCGTCCAGCGCTGGCAGTACGTGGTTACCAACATGGTCCGCGACGGCGCGCTGACCCAGGCGCAGGCCAACGCGCAGACGTTCCCCAAGGTGACCCAGGGCCAGCAGCTCGCCGAGGGCTGGACCGGTTACCGCGGCTACATCATGCAGGCGGTCGAGAACGAGCTCGAGAACACCTACGGCTTCACCCAGAACGAGATCGACAGCCGCGGGCTGCGGATCGTCACCACCTTCAACCTGAAGCTGATGAGGGGGCTGTACCAGGCGGTCGACCAGAACCTGGCCCAGATGCGGGCCGACGGCCAGGCGCTGCCGAGCTACGCGCACGTGGGAGCGCTGCTCGAGCAGCCGGGCACCGGCGCGATCCTGGCCATGTACGGCGGCCCGAGCTTCAGCGCGAGCAACTGCGTCCAGATCGACTGCCAGTACAACATGGCCACCGAAAGCAGGAACCTGGTCGGCTCGTCGTTCAAGCCGTACGTGCTGGCCACCGCCGTCAAAGAGGACATGGACGTGCAGGACAGCGTCCTGAACGGGATCGAGCCGATGTGCGTGCCCCCCGACACGATGCCGATGACGTTCTCCACGGAAACCACGAACTGCCCGGCGTCCTGGTTCCCCGTTGACATCCCCGGCGAGAACATGGGCCCGGTCAGCGTGGCCCAGGCCGCGGCCCAGTCGTCCGACCCGGCCTTCGAGGACCTGGTCCACCGGGCGGGCACCCAGGCGACGATCAACATGGCCAAGGCGTTCGGCGTCGACGTCGGGCCCGCCAGCCAGGGCGGGTCCGGGCTCCAGGACAAGGTGGGCCAGGTCGGCATGGCGCTGGGCACCGCCTCGCTGACCGTCGAGGAGCAGGCGACCACGTTCGCCACGCTGGCCGCCGACGGGGAGTACGCCACCCCGCACGTGATCGCGTCGCTCAGCGAGGACGGCAACCTGATCCCGCTGAAGATCACCCACCGGCAGGTGCTGACCCCGGCCCAGGCTGCCGACGTGGACTACGCGCTGTCATTCGACACGATCGACGGGACGGCGGCCGAGCAGGGCCAGCTTGACCCGGCCCGGCCCACCATCGGCAAGACCGGCACCACCGACCAGGCCCAGTCCGCGTTCTTCATCGGCGCGATCCCGCAGTACTCGCTCGCGGTCGGGATGTTCACCAACAGCCAGAACGAGCTCCCCGGCGGTGAGACGCTGAACATCCTGCCCACGCTCGTCGGCAATCAGACCGGCGGGTACGGCGGTGCCTGGCCGACGGCGATCTGGCGCACCTACATGCAGAACGAGTTCTCCACTCTCCCCATCGAGCCGCTGCCGGCGCCGGACTACGTCGGCTTCACTAAGTGGGACCAGGTGCCGCCGCAGCCGAAGAAGCCCAAGCCGCACCCGCAGAACCCGACCAGGAACCAGTGCCCGCCGGGGCAGCGGATGCTGTTCGGGGTGTGCGTGAACCAGAACCCCACTCCCAACCCGAACCCGACGAACCCCAACCCCAACCCGAGCCCGACCCCCAGCCCGAGCGCGAGCAACCCGGGGCC
This sequence comes from Streptosporangiaceae bacterium, assembly GCA_030038015.1. GTDB lineage: Bacteria > Actinomycetota > Actinomycetes > Streptosporangiales > Streptosporangiaceae > JASHPR01. Next base: position 6,019 of record JASHPR010000207.1, on the reverse strand, counting down.
GTTCCAGGGCGGGACGGAGGCCGTAGCGGCCGTGCCGCTGGCCGCCGAGGATCCGGCGGCGACGGCTACCGGGCCGCCGGCCGGCTAGCCGAGCTGGCCGCGCAGCCAGCGGATGTCGGCGGCGGGATCGGGCGTCTCGCAGATGACCGGGGCACCGGCCGCGCGGATGACGCCGACGATCTGCGCGGGGTCGATCGTCCCCGACTCGAGGGGAGCATGCCGGTCCCGGCCGGAGCCGAACTCGTCGCGCGAGTTGTTGCAGTGCACCAGGTCGATCCGGCCGGTGATCGCCTTGAGCCGGTCCACGATCCCGTCGAGTTCCTCGCCGGCCGAGTAGGCGTGGCAGGTGTCCAGGCAGAACCCGACCTCGCCGCCGCCGTCCGCGGCGCCCGCGATCACCTCCCAGAGCCTGGCGATCGCGTCGAAGCTCCGCGCCATGGCGCCGTCACCGCCGGCGGTGTTCTCGATCAGCATCGGCAGCGGCCGCTCGATCCGCTCCACGGCCTTGCGCCAGCTGCCGAACCCCTCCTCGGGATCGACCCCCGCGGTGACGTGCCCGCCATGCACGATCAGCCCCTTGGCGCCGATCGACGCGGCCGCCGCGAGCTGCTGCCCGAGCAGCTTGCGGCTGGGAATCCGGATCCGGTTGTTGGGCGACGCCACGTTGATCACGTAAGGCGCGTGAACGTACGCGTCGACGCCCGCGGCCGCGAAAGCCTCCCGGACCTCCGCGGGCTCGCGCCCGCCCGGGAACGTGGGGGCCTTCCAGCCCTGCGGGTCACCCAGGAAGAACTGGACGGCGTCGGCGTCCGCAGCCTGGGCGAAGTCCAGCGGATCGCCGTCGTGCAGATGCGCTCCGATGCGAACCATGCCACCGAGCTTAGCGGCGCCCTGCGTCAGAAGGCTCGCGCGCTAGCTGCTCAGGCTGAAGCCGCCGTGCGCCACGCTGAGGCCGAGCCCGACGAACGCGGCGATGATGCCGGCCATCAGCAGGACCCGCTGTTCCCGGGTGCTGGAGACCATCTGGGCGTACAGGCCCACGAGGAACCCGACGATGCCGAGCAGCGTGCCGGCGAAGTGAGCACGCACGATGAACCCAATCGAGAACGCAACGAGCCCGACGACAAACGTGAACACGACGAGGGCGTTCTCCCTCGGATGGCGCTGGCCGTCGCTGTTCAGCGTTATCCGCACTCGGGAATGGGTCCTGGTGGCCTCGGGCATCACGCTGACTCCCTGACGGCTGCGCTCCGGTTCTGCCAACTGAACATCTCCATGCCGGACGTGCCGCAGTTGCGGCCGCGCTCCCGGCGGTGATCAGCCTAGCGGACCCCAGGCCGGGCCCTGCTACCCGTTCTGTATTCATCGTGATGGCCTGTCTGTGCGGGCTGGTAAGCTGGCCCGGCCGCGCTGGGCCACCGCTGTGGCCGGGCGGCTCCTCCTGCCACGGAGAGACCGTGGCCGCGTCAGTCCAGAGGAGGCAGGTGAGCGCTATGCGCCACTACGAGATGATGATCATCCTCGATCCCTCGCTCGAGGAGCGCACGGTCCAGCCGTCGCTCGAGCAGTTCCTGAACGTCGTCACCTCCGCGGGCGGCACCGTGGACAAGGTGGACGTCTGGGGCCGGCGGCGGCTCGCGTACGACATCGATAAAAAGTCAGAGGGCATCTATACGGTCGTAGACATGACGGCAGAGCCGGACACCGTCAAGGAACTCGACCGCCAGCTCAGCCTGAACGAGGCGGTCCTGCGAACGAAGATCGTCCGGCCAGACCAGTGATGAACGTGCCGGCCGGGAGCGAGCCCGGTCTGGCACCACCCGAGCGACCGGGAGGATCCCGATGGCAGGCGACACGCAGATAACCATCGCCGGCAACCTCGTCGACGACCCGCAGCTCCGCTACACCCCGACCGGCCAGGCCGTGGCCAACTTCCGCGTCGCATCCACGCCGCGCTGGCAGGACCGGGCCACGGGTGAGTGGAAGGACGGCGACTCCCTGTTCCTGTCCTGCAACGTCTGGCGGCAGGCGGCCGAGAACGTCGCCGAGTCGCTGCAGCGCGGGATGCGGGTCATCGTGCAGGGCAGGCTGCGGCAGCGGTCCTACGAGACCAAGGAAGGCGAGAAGCGCACGGTCTATGAGATCGAGGTCGACGACGTCGGCCCGTCGCTGCGCAACGCCTCGGCCAAGGTCACCAAGTCCAGCAGGTCCACGGGCGGCTTTGGCGGCGGCCCGTCCGGCCCGTCCGGAGGCGGTGGCCAGCCCGGGTATGGTGGAGGCGGACGCCCAGCCGACGACCCGTGGGCATCTGACGCCGGCGGCGACGGCTACTCCGACGAGCCACCGTTCTGAGGCCTGCCTCGCCGGCGCCCGGGTGCGCGGCCCTGACGGCGTCCAGCCAGACCAGCCGGCCGGGTTCCGCCGACCATCCGCCAGCCGGGGGCCGTGTGCGGTCCCGGCTGGCCAGACAACTTGACCGACCGTCCCCGCCGTGCGCGGGGAGACCATCCCCGCCGCTGGCGGGGCTCTGCCGAGGAGCACCACGATGGCCAAAGCACCTGTTCGCAAGCCCAAGAAGAAAGTCTGCCTGTTCTGCCAGGAGAAGATCGCCCACGTGGACTACAAGGACACGGGGCTGCTGCGCAAGTTCATCTCCGACCGCGGCAAGATCCGGGCACGGCGGGTTTCCGGCAACTGCACGCAGCACCAGCGCGACGTCGCCAAGGCGATCAAGAACGCGCGCGAGATGGCGCTGCTGCCGTACACGAGCACGGCACGATAGCGCCGAGGGAGGCTGTGCACCGATGAGCGGTACGCCGATGAAACTCATCCTGACCCAGGAAGTCACCGGCCTGGGCGGCCCCGGCGACGTGGTCGAGGTGGCGGGCGGCTACGGCCGCAACTACCTGGTGCCGCGCGGGCTGGCCATGCGCTGGACCAGCGGCGCCGAGAAGCAGATCGAGCTGATCAGGCGGGCCCGGTCGGCGCGGGAGATCCGGAGTCTCGACGACGCAAGGGAAGCCGTGGGCAGGCTCGCGTCGCTCCAGGTGCGGCTGCAGGGCCGTGCGGGCAGCGGCGGCAGGCTGTTCGGCTCGGTGTCACCCGCTGACATCGCGGCCGCCGTCAAGGCGGCGGGAGGCCCAGAACTGGACCGGCGCAGGATCGAGATCAAGAACCCGATCAAGACCGTGGGCGTGCATCAGGTCACGGTCAGGCTCCACCCCGAGGTAATCGCGACCCTTGACGTGGACGTCGTCGGCGCCTGAGGCCCCGCCCCAGGCACCGCCACCGTCCCGTCCCCGGCGGGCGCTTATTCGGAAGCGGTGAGGTAGCCCGGCAGGCGTTTGGCCAGTTCCGGATCGGCATCGGCGACCATCTCCCAGATCGCGGCCAGCCTGGCGATGTCATCCGCCGTCTCCGGCCCGCTGCGTCGCGTAACCCCGTCCTCACCCGTCGACTCCGTCTTGGCCGTGTTCGCCCCCGGGGGCTCCGGTGCCACGCCGGCGCGGCCCTGATCGGCCCGCTCTGCATCAGCCCTCGGCGCAGCGAAACCACCAGCTGAGGGCGCAGCCGGAGCGTTGCCTCGCGCCGCTTCTGCTCCGGCCGAGCGGGCAGCCAGTTCCTCGATGGCCCGGCAGATCCGGTCGAGCTTCGCGCTCTCTGTCGAACACATGCTCGAATGCTAGAGAGTCGGTTGCCCGGCCGTCCGGCGAACGCGCGCATCCTGCGGTGCCGCTCTGGCCAGTCCGCAGTCCTCCCCCTGGCCGCCGCCGGAGCCTCACCCCGGCCAGCGTGAACTCTCGCCGATCCCGCCGTGCCGTGGCGCCGCCCACCGGCTCGAGCCGGGTGCCGTTTTGGCCCCGCGCGGTGCCCGCAGGCCCGGCCTCGGCGCGGCGCTGTCCGAGGGTCCGGTCGCTTCACATGTAACGTCACACGTGAAATTCCTAATGTGGATAACTTCCGGCCATTGTGGACCGGCTCACAGCGAAGAATTTTTTCCTGCGCACAACCCGTGGATGGCATAACCGCAGGCAGAAACGATCTCGCCGGAAGCACGACCGGAATATCCACAGCGCCGTCCCCATGCTGCGCACAGCCAAGGCGGCGTGTCTGCACAGGCTGTCCACAGGCCTGTGCACACCCGCGCTAGACGTCCGCCGGCGGCCGCGCCAGACTGTCCGAGCCGTCCGGTACAACGGCTGCAAGGGCCCGCGGGCAGCCGCGGGAATGCCAACCGCGATGGGGGAGGGTGGCACCTGATGAGTGTGGCGGAGATGGCCCCCCGCGATGACGAGTTCGAGCGGACGCCCCCGCACGACCTCGCCGCGGAGCAGTGCGTCCTCGGGGGAATGCTGATGTCCAAGGACGCGATCTCCGACGTACTCGAGGTGATCCGGCCCGCCGATCACTACCGGCCGGCGCACCAGCTGATCCACGAGGTCATCCTCGACCTCTACAGCCGGTGCGAGCCCGCCGACGCGGTCACGGTGGCGAACGAGCTGACCAAGCGCGGCGAGATCGCGCGCGTGGGCGGGGCCCCGTACCTGCACACGCTCATCGCCTGCGTGCCCACCGCCGCGAACGCCGGCTATTACGCGCGCATCGTGCGGGAGCGGGCGATCCTGCGCCGGCTGGTGGAGGCGGGCACCCGCATCGTCCAGCTCGGCTACTCGGGTGACGGGGATGCCGACGAGATCGTGGACCGGGCCGAAGCCGAGGTCTACGGGGTGACCGACCGGCGGGTCAGCGAGGACTACCTGGCGCTGTCCGAGATCATGCCGGCCGCGCTCGACGAGATCGAGGCGATCGGCAGCCGGGGCGGGGCGTTGACCGGCGTGCCCACCGGGTTCGCCGACCTCGACGCGCTGACCAACGGCCTGCACCCCGGCCAGATGATCGTTATTGCTGCGAGGCCTGCCCTCGGGAAAGCCCTTGCTCTCAGCAGCCGGCTGCCAACCCCCACCGGCTGGACCACGATGGGTGAGGTGGCCGTCGGCGATCAGCTGATCGGCGCGGACGGGCGGCCGGTGAACGTCGTCGCGGCCACCGAGATCCTGCACGGGCGGCCCTGCTACGAGGTCGTGTTCTCCACCGGCGAGACGATCGTGGCCGACGGCCAGCATCAGTGGCTCACCCGGACCCGGCCCGCGGGTTCCCGGCGCGCTGGTGACCGGGGAGACGGGCCGGGCACCGCGGCGGTGCTGACCACGGAGCAGATCGCGGCGGCCCGTGACCGGCGGGCGGGCAATGGCGGGCGCGACCATGCGGTGCCGACGTGCGCGCCGTTCGATCTGCCGGATGCTGACCTGCCGGTCCCGCCGTATGCCCTCGGTGTCTGGCTGGGCGGCCCGTACACGGCGGCAGCGGGCCTGACCATCGCGGACCCGGAGATCGCCATGCGGGTGGCGGCCGCCGATTTCGCGGCGATCCCGGCGCTGCTCCCCGGCGGCCAGGAGAAGCGCATCCCAGCGCCCTACCTGCGCGGCGGCGAGGCGCAGCGGCGGGCGCTGCTCGCCGGCATCCTCGACATGGGCGGGACCGTGGCCGGCAATGGCGCCATCCACCTTGCCGTCACGAGCTGGGAGCTGGCGCGTGACGTCAGGGAGCTGGCTCTCAGCCTCGGCTACCGCTGCCCGATGCCGGCCCGGAAGGCACCGCGCGCCGCGGCGGCGGCACCCCGCTACCTGGTCCGGTTCCTGACCGATGACCAGGTGTTCCTGCTGAGCCGCAAGCAGCGGCTGCACAAGGAGCGGCTGCGGCACGATCCGCGGCTGGCCCGCTGGCGCTACATCACCGACGTGCGCCCGGTGCCGTCGCAGCCGGTGCGGTGCGTGCAGGTGGACAGCCCGGAGCAGCTCTACCTCGCGGGCGACGGCATGATCCCGACCCACAACTCGACCCTGGCCCTCGACCTGGCCAGGGCGGCGTCGGTCAAGGCCGGCCTCACCGCGGTGATCTTCAGCCTGGAGATGAGCCGCAACGAGATCACCATGCGGCTGCTCTCGGCCGAGGCGCGGGT
>JASHPR010000206.1 GCA_030038015.1 Streptosporangiaceae bacterium | reverse complement strand
CACGCCGGTAAAGAAGAACCGGGCATTCTTCAGCATGACCTTCCGGTACGACCAGGCGCAGGTGATGCCCGTCGCGCCGTAGTAGAAGGCAACGAGGACGCCGATGTCGTCAATGAGATTCCCGAACAGTGCGTTGACCGCCGGGGAGGCGGCCCGGAGGAAAATTCCGAACAGGCAAAGGCCAGCCAGGATGAGAGTCCCGAGCATGGGCGTCTGAAATTGTCCCTGAACCTTGCCGAAGACTGGTGGGTACACCCCGTCGCGCGCCATCGACAGGCTCAGCCGGGAAGCCGGCAAGAGGGTTGTCTGCGTGTCCGCGACCGTCGAGACGAGCACCGCGAAGATCATCAGGTAGCCCAGCCAGCGGCCACCAACCTGCTCGCTGAAGTAGAACAGCAGGTTGGGACCCTGACCCGCGAGTTGCTTGGCCGGAATCAGCATCTGCGCCGCCACGATGTTCAGCAGGAAAATGAACAGCAGCAGGAACATCGAGATGATGCATGCCTCACCTGGCGTCCTGGTCGATCCTTTCGACTCTTCGTTCAAGTTAACGGAGGTGTCCCAGCCCCAGAAGAAGAACAGCCCGAGAACCGCTCCAGCCGCCAGGCCCTGATAACCGTGGATGGACAGCGGGCTGAGCCAGGACCAGCGGAACCCTGTCGATCCCGGTGGATGCCGCGCCGCGACCTTCATGATCCCCCATATGGACGCGCCGAGCAGCACCCCGGACTGGATGATGAGGAACACCCATTGGGTGTTTGCCGTCGCCCGCACCCCGTAAACGGTGATGAAGGTGATGACCGCGAGCCAGACCGCGCCGATCCCTGCCGTCAGCCACGTGCTGCTTGCGGTGCTGGCGCTGATCCAGCCGACGGAGTGGCAGAACTGGAGCGTGTAGCTGCCCGCAAGCAGCGGCGCGGCCACGCAGAACAATAGGCTCGCCGCGAGCTGGACCCATCCGTTGAACCAGCCGATGTCCGGGCCGACCAGCTTGGAGATCCAGGCATAGCTGGCGCCGCAATTTGGGTCCCTCCGGTTCAGGTAGAAATATGCGATGGCGATAAACAGGACCGGAAGGAAGCTGGCAATTATTACCGCAGGGCCGGCATAGGCGGCGGCCACGAACAGAAGACTGAGGCTCGCCGCAGAGGAATACGTCGGCGCCACAGAAGAGACGGCGACGACCGTTGAGTCGAAGAGATTCAGGTCATTTGCCCGGAGTGTGGGCGCCGCTCCTGGCCTCGGCCCGTCACCCGGCATTACTGGATGCGGAAGCTCTTCGCGCTTTCATTCCCGCTACCCCCGGTCGCTATCGTCACCGGCTGCAGGCGGTGCCCGGTCACATCACCCAGAGTGCCACAGCGGTCTCGCACCGTCGCCCCGGGTCCCCTCTCGCCTGCCGCACCCGGTCCGGCCCGGCATCAGCTGGCCGGCAGCGGGTAACGACATGAGGACACCAGGAGGATCTGATGGCTCTCGCGGACGGCCGAGATCACCGACTTCGTCGACCTCGCTGAGATCGACCCCGTCTCCTACCAGAGGAGCTGCTACCCCGGCCCGCGGGCGAGGGCGCGGCGCGTTCGTACGCGCTGCTGCATCGCGTGATGACGGACACGGGAAGGCGGGGATCGCGACCTTCGTGATGTACGGGAAGCAGCACCTGGCCACGATCCGGGCGGCAGAGCCCGGCGTGCTGGTGCTTGAGACGATGTTCTTCGCCGACGAGGTCCGCGACGCCCGGGACGTGATCGAGAACCCACCGTCCGGCGAGGCGTTCCGGGGCCGTGAGCTGACGTTGGCCAAGCAGCTGATCGAGTCGATGACCACCGTATGGGACCCGTCGGACTACCGGGATACCCACCGGGAGCGCGTTGAAGATCTCATCGAGCGAAAGCGGCGCGGGGAGGAAATCGTCACCGAGGGCGGCGGCGCTGCCGAGGAGCAGTCCAGCGGCAGGGCGGCCGCGTCCCGCGTGGCACACCGCGGCGGCGGCCACCGCTCAGTACGGTGCTTTGCGGGGGATCGCGGCGCCAAGGCGGCTGGGAAGGCGCCGCGCCGGCCGGCGAGGAGGAAAATCGGTGCGGAGCAGGCAGTACGGCCCGGACGTGCTCGCGAACGGGCCGCAGCGCCTCAGGCAGCGCCAGGTCCCGCAGGTGGCCGCCGAACGCGGGCTGGTCGTCGAAGACGTATCCGCCCGGTTCTGCGGCGCCGTGGTGCTGTGCGAGAAGGACGCGGTCACGCTGGAGGACCGCCACGGCAGGCGCCGCGTGTTCCCGCTCAGGCCGGCGCCGTTCCTGCTGGACGGCAAGCCGGTGATGCTGGTCAGGCCCGCGGCGGGCGGGCACGGCCGGCCCGCCCGGGAGCCTGCGCGAACCGCGTCCGGCTCGATCGCGGCGCCGCCGGGCCGGGCGAGGGTCGCCAAGGCCAGCAGGATCTACGTCGAGGGCCGCCACGACGCCGAGCTGGTCGAGAAGATCTGGGGCGACGACCTGCGCGAGGTCGGCGTGGTGGTGGAGTACCTCGAGGGCATCGATCACCTGCCGGCGATCGTGGCCGGCTTCTGCCCGGCTCCTGGGCGCAGGCTCGGAGTGCTCGTAGACCACCTCGTGACCGGGTCGAAGGAGACCAGGATCGCGGCGCAGGTGCGGTCGCCGCACGTGCTGGTCGTCGGTCATCCCTTCATCGATGTGTGGGCTGCGGTCAGGCCGTCGGTGCTGGGCATCCCGGGCTGGCCCCGGGTGCCGCCCGGCCAGCCGTGGAAGGAGGGCGTGCTGGCCGCCATCGGCTGGCCGGGCGGCACCGCCGCGGCCTGGCAGCGCATCCTGCGCTCGGTGACCTCGTTCACCGACCTGGAGCCCGAGTTCCTCGGGCGGGTCGAGGAACTGATCGACTTCGTCACCGCTCCCGGCAGCGGGTGACCGCGCCGGCGCCAGGCCGCGCTGGGGGCGAGCACTAGGCGGCGGGCAGCGCGAGCGCCAGGCGGCGGACGCCCTCGTGCAGGTCTTCGGGGCGGGCCGCCGCGGCGAAGCTGAGGCGGATGAACGAGCCAGGCGGCTCGGCCGGGTAGAAGCTGCGCCCCGGGCTGATCACGGCCCCGTGCCGCGCCGCCATGCGCGCGAGCCGGTCGTCGGCCAGGTGCCCGGGCATGCGCACCCACAGGCACACGCCTCCCCTGGGCAGCACCGGGACCGTGAACTGCGGGATGCGCTGCTGCAGCGCCGCGGCGAGCGCCGCGCGCCGGGTGGCGAGCGCCCGGGCGAGGCTCGCCAGGTGCCGCGGCCACGCGGGTGAGCTGACGAGTTCCAGGGCGGCCTCCTGGAGCGGGCGGCTGACGAAGAAGTCGTCGACCACCCTGATGTCCCGCAGCCGCTCGGCGACAGGGCCCCGGGCGATGAGCGCCCCGACGCGCAGCGACGGCGAGGCCGGCTTGGTCAGCGAGGTCAGGTGGACGACCCTGCCGTCGGTGTCCTCGGCGATCAGCGGCGGCGGCGCCGGCCGCTCGTGGGCGAGATAACGCCCGTAGTCGTCCTCGATGACGAACGCCCCGGCCGCGGCGGCCACGGCGAGGACCTGGGGCCGGCGCTCTCCGGACAGCACCGCACCGGTCGGGTTATGGAAGGTCGGCTGGCAGTAGGCCGCCCGGGCGCCGGTCGCCGCGAACGCCCGGGCAAGGGCGTCGGGCCTGATCCCGTCGCTGTCCACGGGGACCGGCACGGTGCGGATCCCCGCGGAGGCCGCGACCGCGAGTGCCCCCGGGTAGGTCGGCGACTCGACGAGCAGTGCCTCGCCGGCCGGGACCAGCGCCCGGAACGCCGCGGCCAGCGCGCCCTGCGCCCCGGGGGTGACGATGACGTCGGCCGCGTCGGCTTGCCCGCCGGCGCTGCGCGCGAACCAGGCTCGCAGCCCGCCGATGCCGGTGACCGGCGGCCGCTCCCAGGCATCCGGCCGCCGGGCGGCCCTGGCCACGGCGGCCGCCAGCGCCCTGACCGGCAGCAGCGAGAGGTGCAGGTACCCGCTGGCCAGCGGGATCTCCCCGGGTGGCGGCTCTTCCAGCGAGACCAGCACGCCGCTCGCACTGGTCCGCCGCTCGCCGAGCGCCAGGGTCTGCCAGGAGAAGTCGGCTGCCTGCCCGGCACCGCCCCCCGACCGCGCGGCGACGAAGCTGCCCTCGCCGGGGCGGGTGACCACGACGCCCTCGGAGACCAGGGAAGCCAGGGCCCTGGATACGGTCACCGGGCTCACGCCGAGCGTGCGCACGAACTCCCGCGTTGACGGCAGCCGCTCCCCGGCCTGGCGACGGCCGGCCTCGGCCCGGATTGCGCTCGCCACCATCGCGACGCTGCTTTCCGATGGCATCGTCCCTCCCGCCTCCCGCCGGCCGCACTCCGCGCCTCAGCGGAGCCGCCCGCCAGCCCGCCAGCCCGCCAGCCCCAGCTACGATACTGCTATCCTTTTATATGAGAGCAAAGAGTAGCGGTATCGCCCGTTTCGCAGTAGCGCGCGCCGGCCGGGCGGCTGGCCGCCTGGTGCCGCCAGCGGCCGGGGCCGGGTGATGCCGGCCGCAGCGCTGGTCCTCGCCCTGATGTCCGCGGTGTCCAGCGCGGTGTGGAACCTGCTGGTCAAACAGTCGCCTGACACCGAGGCGGCGACCGCGGTCGCCATCGTCATCGGTGTCATCCTGTTCTCCCCGTCGCTGGCGCTCGGCGGGATCCGGGCCGCCGCGTGGCCGTTCATCGGCGCGTCCGCGGCTCTGGAGCTGAGCTACTTCGCGCTGCTCGCCACCGCATACCGGCGCGCGGAGCTCAGCCTCGTCTTCCCCCTCGCCCGCGGCCTGGCGCCGGTGCTTGTGCTGCTGATCGGCCTGGCCGCGCTGCACGTCCCGGCCAGCACGGGAGAGCTGGCCGGGGTGCTCCTGGTGGCGGCCGGGGCGGCGGCGGTGCGCGGCATCCGCCTGGCGGGCGGGCTCGCCGACACCGGCGTGGCGCTGCTCATCGCCGCCTGCATCGCCGGCTACACGCTGGTCGACAAGCACGGGGTGAGCCTGGCCAGCCCGGCAGCCTACCTCGAGGCGGTCATGGCGCTGCTCGCGCTGCCATACCTCGCCTTCGTCGCCAGGGCCAGGGGCAGCCTCCGGCCGCTGCGCCGGGAACTGCGGCCGCGCAGTGCCATCATCGGCATCGGCATCATCGGCGGTTACGACCTCGTGCTGTACGGCTTGCGGCTCGCCGCCGCCGCCCCCGTGGCCGCGGTGCGGGAGTCCAGCGTCGTGATCGGCACCGCCCTGGCCGCGGTCGTGCTGCGTGAGCGCGTGGGCCCGGCCAGGTTCTGCGGCGCCTGCCTGGTCGCCGCCGGGGTCACCGTCCTCGCCTTCGCAGCCGGCTCTTGAGCAAAGACACGGCGCTGGCGCGGGCGAAGGAGTGCGCCAGCCCCGGCGCCTATCCTGGCGGCAGCAGCCGCCTTCGGTTTTGCTGTCTCCACAAACGCATCGTCGACGGAGGGCTGCGCCCCGCTCCTATGTGACCGGCGCGCCGCAGGCAACCCGGTTGAGCGGGAGTGGCTGCCCGGGAAAGTTTCTTTGGGTTCCGGGCACGTGCAGTTTCGCCGGCTGCCGGCGTGCCCGTCGTGGACCTGTTTCTGTTTCCTGCCTGGTTCGGGGTGGGTCCTGTCAAGACTGGCCTCCATCTTCTGTGCCTGGTATACGCAGCAGGTCCGGATCACCTGGCGAAGCGCTCGTACCTTGTGAGGATGGCTGGACCGCTGGCCTCGGCGGACAGCAGGCGCAGGGACTCACCGCACATCCGCCTGCCCGTTGCCAGGCTGGTCAGCAGCGGCATCCTCAGTAAGCAGCGCAACCTGGCCGACCGGCGCCGGGAGTTCTAGAGCAATGGTCAAGACCTGTGGATCAAGATCTTTTAAGCGGCTTCCGGGGCTGGGTTTCCTCGCCCGGTCGCTCGACGAATTTGCCGTTGCCGAAGGTTGCTCCGGCGTGGACCGGGCGACCATGTGCGATCCGGTGAATCAGGCGTCAGTGGTCTTGTGCTGACTGGATGAGCTTGAAACGCCATGGCCAAGCCGACGGCCCGCGAGCGGGGTCCCTGGTGACGTTGCCGCGGTGCCGTATAGTCGCGAAGGTCTCAGGCACTCACACGACGCGGATGGGCCTGGGTGACGAAGCTGCCGGTATCCATGTATTCGCGCACCAAATCGACCTTCTCTTGTGCGTTGACGTGGTACACGAAACAGACAGCGACCCTGAACTCCAAGCCGACTATGTTGGGAAGATCGGCTGGCAGGGACCCCCAGCATGAGCGTGCGAAGTCGATGACCCGCTCATCGACTGTCCCGACGTTCCAGTACTCGAAGACACCCCAGTCCCCGGCCGCCACGTTGCCTAGGAGCTCCGGCCGCCGGTCTTCGACGGACAAGAACGCCGGCTTGAGGAACTGGTACACCTGCTCCT
>JASHPR010000017.1 GCA_030038015.1 Streptosporangiaceae bacterium | reverse complement strand
GCCGCGGCCAGCCGCTGCCCGGGCTGCGGCGCCAGCCTGCGGGTGATCGCGCTCGATGCGCAGGTCAGCATGTTCGCGAGCACCTGCGGCCGGGCCCGCTCGGTCTCCATCACCACGCTGATCGCCGCCGCGACGTCGCCGAACTGGTCGTAGACGGGGACGGCGACGACGAGGTCGGGCAGCGTGATCCGGCCGCGGGCCACGGCGAACCCGGACCGGCGGATCTGGGCGAGCTCGCGGCGCAGCTGGGCAGGGTCGGTGACGGTCAGCGGGGTGAGCCGTTCCAGCGGCCCGCGCAGCACGCGCTCCTGCAGTTCGTGCTCGCCGAAGGCGAGCAGGACCAGGCCGGTGCCGGTGACGTGCATGGGCCAGCGGTCGCCCATGCGGCCGTTGGTGGGGTGGGTGGCGCAGGCGCAGATGGTTTCGACGTAGACGACCTCGATGCCGTCGCGCACGCCGAGGTGCACGTTGCCGCGGGTGCGGTGGTGCAGGTCATCCAGGCAGGGGAACGCGGCCTCGCGCAGCCCCAGGCCCCGCGGCGACAGTGCGGCGAGCTCGAGCATGCGCAGCCCGATCGTGTAGCGGCCGGTGGGGCCGCGCTCCAGCGCACCCCAGTTGGCCAGCTCGCACACCAGGCGGTGGGCCGTGGACAGGTTGAGCCCGGCCCGCCGGGCGATCTCGCTCAGCGAGAGGCTGCGCTGCTGCGGGCCGAACGCGTCGAGCACCGCCAGCAGCCGCCCGGCCGCGTTCGTCCGCGCCGCCTGGGCTGCCGTCCCGGCCGGGACATCGAGAGGTTGCCGCATGCCCGACCCCCTTGTCGACGTTGCCGCGCCGGCTGGCGTGCTGCGTGACGTGCTGGTGACGTCTGGGTGACGTGCCGGGTGCACAAGCAGTAACCAGATCATGCTTGCACGGGCCTGGGGCTTCTGCAAGAAACCAGATGGACACGGAGAAATCACAAATAAACCGCCGCCCACCTCCGCATTCCGCACCAGTTCCGGGCCGCTCCGCGGGGCCCCGCACAGCCCGCTGCGGCACCCGTCAGGGCGGAAACCGGATCTGCCGTTTTCTCTTTCGCCCGGCGGAAGCGCCGTGGACTCCGGCCGGGCGCGTCCCCGATTCTGGCGCTGTCATCTGGTGAGGCCGGCAGGCTCACGGCATCGAAGGCTGCCCGAGCGCGGCCGTCGACGCCTATCCATGAGCAGGAGCATCCATAGCAGGAGCCCGACGTGAGACCCAAGACCAGTCATAGACGCACGATTTTCGTTGCTGCCCCGGCCATCCTGGCCACGATGGCGATGGCCATCCTCTCCGGCTGCGCATCGTCGAGTTCGTCGAAGCCACCTGTATCGGCGGCGCCGCACCAGGGCGGATCGGTCACGGTGCTGGAGGGGGCCGGCTTTGCCGGCAACTGGCCGGGCCTGGACCCCGCCACCGACACCGACGGGGCCGCCAACCAGAGTTACATGGACTCCATCTTCGGTGAGCTGTTCGAGCTGACCGCGGGCGGCAAGACGACCGGGGATCTGGCCACCGGTTACAACTTCACCAACGGCGGCAAGACCGTGGTCGTCACGCTCCGGAAGGGCGTCAAGTTCTCTGACGGGACGCCGCTCAACGCGGCCGCGGTCGTCTACAACTGGACCCGCGACCTGGCGGCTACCTGCACCTGCAAGCCGGTCTTCCTGACCCCGCCGGAGATCGTCGCGACCGGCCCGTACACGGTCTCGCTCACGCTGTCCTACGTGGACGCGCCCTTCATCAACGCCCTGCAGGGCAGCGTGTTCAACTGGATCGCCTCGCCGACCGCCATCCAGAAGATGGGCGAGAAGGCGTTCGCGCTCAAGCCGGTCGGGGCCGGGCCGTTCACCGTTGTGAGCGACACTCCGGACTCCGAGCTGGTGCTGAAGAAGAACCCGACCTACTGGCAGCAGGGCCTGCCCTACCTGAACACGCTGACGTTCAAGACCGTCGCGGGCGACGAGCAGGCGCTCACGGCCATGGAGGCAGGCTCCGGCCAGGCCTATGAGGGGATGTCAACTCCGCAGCTCAGGAGCGCCTTCGCGGCGAAGTTCGTGACGACCGCCGAGCCGTCGACCTCGCCCTACGACATCCAGCTCAACACCAAGATCGCGCCGTTCAACAACAAGCTCGCCAGGGAGGCGATCTACTACGCCACCGACGCTGCGCTGCTGGACAAGAGCCTGTTCCAGGACACCTATCCGGTCGGGGAGTCGTTCACGGCCCCGGCAGGGCTGTTCTACGAGCGCGTCGTGCCCGGCTACCTCGCCTACGACCTGGCGAAGGCCAAGTCGCTCGTCAGGCAGCTCGGCGGCCTGAGCTTCAATCTCGGCACGATCAACGTGCCGACGGCCATCGAGATGAACGAGGCCGTCCAGACCGAGTGGCAGCAGGCCGGGATGAAGGTCAGTCTCAGTGACTACGACCTGACCGGCCTCATCGGCGCGTTCACCGCCGGCAAGTGGCAGGCGATGCTGCAGACCGCGGGCGCGTACGACCCGGGCACCGGCGTCGGCGTTTGCTTCCGGTTCTGCTCCACCTCGCCGTTCACCGGCGTATGGGACACGCACCTCAACGATCTGCTGATCGGCGCCGCCTCGACCACCAACCCGGCCACGCGGCAGTCGCTGTACGACCAGGCCGCTGCCTACATCGCCCAGAACGCCTACGGGCCGTTCCTGTTCCCGATCGCCGGCTACAACATCGCCGTCAAAGGCGTCGGCGCGCCCGGGCTGACGACACCCCTCCCAGTCACCGACGTGAACCCGGAGGTCCTCTGGCAGTACGCTTACAACAACGGATGAGGCTGAGATCGCTGCCGACATGAACACATCGGTTTCTGTTCAGCCGGCTGGCTGGCCGGGCGGCGCGCGTGCGCGCCGCCTGGCCAGGTCTCCCACGCTACGGGTATGCGGCCGCCGCTTGCTGGCCGCGATACCCGTGCTGTGGGGCGTCACGTTCCTGACGTTCCTCATGCTCAACGCGCTGCCCGGCGACGCCGCCTCGGCGCTGCTCGGTATCAACGCCACCCCCGCCGAGATCCGCTCGTTCTCTATCAAGCTGCACCTCAACGAGCCGTTGTGGACACGCTACGGGCACTGGCTGGGCGGAGTGCTGACCGGCAACCTGGGCACCTCGCTGGCCAGCCCGCAGTCGGTGGCGTCGATCCTCGGCCAGCGCCTCCCAGTCACCCTCGAGCTGGTCATCTACGCGCTGATCATCACTTTGGTGGTGTCGGTACCGCTGGCCGTGCTCTGCGCCCGCCGGCCCCGCGGCGTCATCGACCGGCTGTCCATGGTGCTCGCCATGGGCAGCATCTCCATCGCGCCGTACGTGCTGGCCCTGCTGCTGGTGATCGTCTTCGCCGTCGACACGTCGATCTTCCCGGCCATCGGCTACCAGCCGATCAGCCAGGGTCTGGCCGGCAACCTGAGGGACGTAACGCTGCCGAGCATCGTCCTCGCGCTGCCCCTGATCGGCTTCTATACCCGGTTCCTGCGTGCCGACCTGCTCGAGCAGATGCAGGCCGAGGACTACATCGTGACCGCGCGGGCCAAGGGCGTCAGCGAGTGGCGGGTGCTCACCAGGCACGCGCTGCGGAACTCCTTCATCGGCCTGCTCACGGTCGTCGGACTCAACCTGGCCACGCTCATCGGGGCGACGGTGATCGTCGAGCAGATCTTCTCCCTGCCAGGCATCGGCTACGAGCTGCTGCAGTCGATCAGCAACCGCGACGTCCCGGTGGTCGAAGGGATCGTGCTCGTCTTCGGCACCGCCGTGGTGCTCGCCAATCTCGGTACCGACCTGCTCTACAGCGTGCTCGACCCAAGGATCCGGCATGTCCGTGCCCGCAGCTGATCTCCTCAGCACGGCGCCACAGCCGGAGGCCGCGGAGGCGGCGGGGCGGGCGCTGCGAGCGCGGGGCTGGCTGCGCTCGGCCGAGATCGTCGTCCCCGGCGCGATACTGGTCCTGCTGCTGTTCTTCTGCTTCATCTGGCCGCTGGTCTACCCGGTGCCGAAGCCGGTCGGCGGCTCACTCCAGACGACCAACCTGCCGCTCTGGTCACCAGGCCACATCCTGGGCACCGACATGGTCGGCGACGACGTCATGTCCAGGATCTTGTACGGCGGCCGGGTGTCGTTCGAGGTCGCGGCCGGGGTGCAGGTCATCGGGCTGGTGATCGGCGGGCTGATCGGGATGGTCGCCGCCTACCGCGGCGGCTGGCTCGAGGCGGTGCTGATGCGGGCGCTGGACGTGTTCATCGCCTTCCCCTCGCTCGTTCTCGTGCTGGCGATCGCCGACAGCCTCGGCCCCAGCGAGATGCACGTGATCTGGGCCCTGTCCGCGTTCAGCATCCCGGCGTTCGCCCGGGTGGCGAGGGCCGCGACGCTGCGGCTTCGCGACCAGCCGTTCGTCGTGGCCGCTCGGCTGTCAGGCACGCGCGCCTGGCGCATCATGTTCGGTCACCTGGTGCCCAACATGATGCCGCAGCTGGTCACCTTCAGCCTGCTCGGCGCCGGGATCACGATCATCCTGGAGGGCGCGCTCGACTTCCTCGGCTACGGGATCCCGCCGCCGGGTGCCAGCTGGGGAAATATGATCGCGGCCGGGCAGTCCTTCATCTCGGTCTACCCGCGCTTCGTGGTCGTTCCCAGCATCTTCCTGCTGGTGACCGTGCTGTGCCTGAACCTGCTGGGAGACGGGCTCCGGTCCCGCTGGGGCGTGCGCTGATGGCCGGGCTGCCTCGCGACCGAGGCCGCCGGCCGGCCTCAGCGGTGGTGACCGAACCGGCCGCAGCAGTCGGCGACGCCGGGTCCGGCGTGCCGCCGGGCCCTGCCCCGCTGCTTGACGTGTCCGAGCTGCAGGTCACGTTCCGCGGTCGCGGCGGCACGGTGCACGCGGTGCAGGGAATCAGCTTCAGCGTCGAGCCCGGCCAGACGCTGGCCATCATCGGCGAGTCGGGCTCGGGCAAGACCGTCAGCGCGCGGGCGGTCTTGGGCCTGCTGCCGAGCTCAGCGCAGGTTTCCGGGTCGATCCGGTTCAAGGGGGTGCAGCTTGTCGGCCGCAGCGAGCAGGAGCTGCGTGCCTATCGCGGCCGCGATGTGGCGATGGTCTTCCAGCACCCGGAGCGGTCGCTGAACCCGACGATGCGGGTCGGCACCCAGATCACCGAGGCGATCCGGACGCACTTGCCGGTTGACCGCACGCAGGCGCACGAGCGGGCCGTCGAGTTGCTCAGGATGGTGCGCGTGCCCGCGCCGGAGCGGCGCTTCTACGAGTATCCGCACCAGCTCTCCGGCGGGATGCGCCAGCGGGTCGTCATCGCTATCGCGCTGGCCTGCGGGCCCGAGGTGCTGATCGCGGACGAGGCGACGACCGCGCTCGACGTGACGACGCAGGCGCAGATCATGGATCTCCTGCTCGACCTGCAAGGCCAGACCGGCACCGCCCTGGTGATGATCAGCCACGACCTGGCGCTCGCCGCGTCCTACGCCGAGCAGGTCATCGTGATGTACGCGGGCCGGATCGTCGAGCGGGCCGCGGCCAGGGACCTGTTCGGCAACGTCCGGATGCCCTACACCCGCGCCCTGCTGGGCGCGATCCCGCGCGGCGAGACCGACCCGCACGTGCTCTTCCCGGTGATCGGCGGGAGGCCACCCGATCTGGCTACGGTCGTGCCGGGATGCTCGTTCGCGCCGCGCTGCCCCGATGCACAGCAGGATTGCGCGCAGCAGGCCCCTCCGCTCGAGGAGCAGGAGCTCGGTCACTGGTATGCCTGCTGGCACCCGTGCGGCAAGGAGGTGCAGTGACCGGGATGGGCTCCGTGGCGGCGCAAGGCGGCGACGTCCTGCTCGAGGTCCGCAACCTGGTGCAGGAGTTCATGCTCCGCGACTACGGCGGCGCGAAGGGCGGCGTGCTCCAGGCCGTGTCCGGCGTTTCGTTCGATCTGCACGTCGGCGAGACGCTCGGCATCGTGGGCGAGACGGGATCGGGGAAGTCCACGCTCGCCCGGTCCGTGATGCAAGCGCCGCGCCCGAAAAGAGGCGAGGTGATCTTCGAGGGGCAGGACCTCGTGCGGCTCTCGCACCGGGCGTTGAAGCCGGTACGGCGCAACCTGCAGATGGTCTTCCAGGATCCGTTCACCTCCCTGGACCCGAGGTGGCCGGTGTCCCGGATCGTCGGGGAGCCACTGATCGCCTACGGGATCGGCAATCGCCAGCAGCGGCGGGACCGCGTGCATGAGCTGCTCGACCTGGTGGGAATCGATCCCGCCCGGTACGGCACGCGACATCCTCGCGAGCTGTCGGGCGGTCAGTGCCAGCGGGTGGCGATCGCCCGGGCCCTGGTGCTCAAGCCCAAGCTGATCCTCTGCGACGAGCCGGTCTCGTCCCTCGACGTCCTCGTGCAGGCTCAGGTGCTCAACCTATTCGAGAAGCTGCGCAGTGAGCTGAGCCTTTCGTACCTCTTCATCGCTCACGACCTGGCGATGGTCAAGCAGGTCAGCGACCGGGTCGCGGTCATGTACCTGGGGAAGCTGTGCGAGATCGGCCCGGTGCGCGACATCTACCGGCAGCCCATGCACCCCTACACGCTGGCGTTGCTTGCCTCCATCCCGAGCCCGGTCCCCAGGGCCGGGAAGCGCGGCGCCAGCAGCGTGATCAGCGGGGAGCTGCCGTCACCGCTCGACCCGCCAAGCGGCTGCCGGTTCCGCACCCGGTGCCCGAGGGCGCAGGAGCGCTGCGCGGCGGAGGCGCCCCAGCTCAGGCCGCTCGGCACCGACGGGCACCTCGTGGCCTGCCACTTCCCGCTCACCGATGCCCCCGGCCCGCGGCCGGAGCAGGCGGCCGTCAGCGGCTGAAACCCGCCGCGCGCAGCGCCCGGCCGTGACGCCGCGATGCCGGCGCGGGCCGGCCGGCGCGGGGGGAATACTGGCCTGTGGGGGGGTGGTCACAGGTGATTCCCGAGCCGTCGGCCGCGCAGACGCTGACCTTCCTCTTCACGGACATCGAGGGCTCGACGGCCATGCTGCAGCACCTGGGCGGCTCATACGCCGGGGTCCTGGCCGATCACCACCGCATCATCAGGTCCGGCCTCGCGGCGCACGGCGGCCGCGAGGTCGACACCCAGGGCGATGCGTTCTTCGCCGTGTTCCCGGCCCCGAGCGCCTGCGCGGCCGCGGCCATGCAGATGCAGCGGGCGCTCGGCGCGCACCCATGGCCTGCCGGACATCCGGTTCGTGTCCGCATGGGCATCCATTCCGGCGAAGCCGCGCAGACCGCGGCCGGCCTGGTCGGGATCGAGGTGCACCGCGCGGCCCGGATCGCCGCGGTCGCGCACGGCGGCCAGATCGTGGTCTCGGCGGCAGCGGCCGCCCTGCTCCGCGACTCGATGCCGGCCGGTGCCTCGCTCCGGGACCTCGGCCTGCACCGGCTCAAGGACCTCGGCCGGCCAGAGCAGATCTTCCAGCTGGACGCCGAGGGGCTGCCGACGGCCTTCCCGCCGCTGGCTTCGCTGGACAACCCGAAGCTGCGGAACAACCTGCCCGCCCAGGTGTCGAGCTTCATCGGCCGCGACGCCGAGCTGGCCGAGGTCAGGCGCCTGCTCGCCGCGTCGCGCCTGGTCACGCTCACCGGCTCGGGCGGTGCGGGCAAGACCCGCCTCGGGCTGCAGGCAGCCGCCGCGCTGCTGGACGGCTCCGGGGACGGGGTGTGGTTCGTCGACCTCGCCCCGCTGCACGACCCGGGCCTCGTCGCCGCCACGGTCGCCAGCGTGCTCGGCATCCGCGCGGACCCGGACAGGCCGCTCACCAGCACGCTCACCGAAGCCGTCGGGCAGCGCCGCCTGCTGGTGCTGCTGGACAACTGCGAGCACGTGGTCGACGCCTGCGCCAAGCTCGCCGACGCCCTGCTGCGGCACTGCCCGAACCTCGTGCTGCTGGCGACCAGCCGGGAGCCGCTCGGCATCGATGGCGAGCGGGTCCACCGGGTGCCGTCCATGGCCACGCCCGCCGAGGGCGACAGCGTGGATGCGATCAGGAGCGCCGAGGCCGTGCGGCTGTTCGCCGACCGGGCCGGGCAGCATGGTGTGCGGCTCACCTGGGACCGGCCGGCGGCCGAGGTGGCCGGCCGCATCTGCCGCCGGCTCGACGGCATCCCGCTGGCCATCGAGCTGGGCGCGGCGCGGCTGCGGGTGATGTCCGCGGCCGAGCTGGATGCCCGGCTCGACCAGCGCTTCGCGATCCTGACCGGCGGCTCGCGCGCGGCGCTGCCCCGCCAGCAGACCCTGCTGGCGATGGTCGACTGGTCGTGGGAGCTGCTCACCCCCGCCGAGCGCCACGTGCTCGCCAGGCTGTCGGTGTTCGCCGGCGGGTTCGACCTGGCCGCCGCCGAGGCCGTGGCCGGCGGCCCCGTCGTTACCGCCGCCGGCGTGCTCGGGCATCTCGGCGCGCTGGTCGACAAGAACCTGGTGCAGTTCGACGACACCGGTGCCGGGCCCGTCCGCTACCGGCTGCTGGAAACCGTGCGGCAGTACGCGACGCGCCAGCTCGAAGGCAATGACCGGCCGGCCGCCGACGAGGCGAGGCTGGCGCACCGCGACCATTACCTGGCCATGGCCGAGGCGGCGGCCCCGCATCTGGTGGCCCGCGATCAGGCCGAGTGGCTGGACCGCCTCGGCCTCGAGCTCGACAACCTGCGCGCGGCCATCGGCTTCAGCCTGAGGCAGGCAGACCCGGCACCCGGCATACGGCTGGCCGCGTCGCTGCGCGTCTTCTGGAAGACACGAGGGCACGCTGCGGAGGGAGTCGACGCGCTGCGGGCGCTGCTCGGCGTGCCCGCCGCCCAGGCAGCGACGCTGCTGCGCGCGAAGGCGCTGGCGACGGCGGCCTACCTGCTCGAGCAGACCGGCGGTTACGCGACCGCCGACGAGTACTGTGCCGAGGCCCTGGCCATCGCCCAGGCCGCGGGGGACGACGGGCTGGCGGCCGACGTCCTGGCCGTGCGTGCCTTCGTGCTGGTGCGCCGCGGGGAGCACACCGCGGCGCTGCCCCTGGCCGAGCGGGGCCTGGGCCTGGCCAGGCGGCTCGGCGCGGTGCATCTCACCGCCCGGCTGCTCTCGGTCCGGTCCTACGCGGTGGACTTCGAGGGCGACCACGCGAGCGCGGCCCGCGACGCGGCCGAGTCCCTGGCGCTGTTCCGGCAGGCAGGTGACCGGCGGGAGATGGGGACCATGCTCGGCAACCTCGGGTACGCGGAGATGTCCCTGGGCGACCTGCAGGCGGCCCGCGGTCACCTGGTGGAGTCGCTCGCCATCGCCCGCGAGCTCGGCGACACGTACGGCGTCGTGTACGAGACGCTCAACCTCGGCCTGGCCGAGTACCTCAGCGGCGCGCCTGACGCGGCCGGGGCCCTGTTCGCGGAGTCCTTCGACCTGGCCAGGCGGCTGCGGATGGAGGCGGGCACGAGCTACGCGCTGCTCGGCCTGGCCATGGCCGGCGGCGACGCGGACCCGGCCAGATCGGCCCGGCTGCACGGGGCGGCCGACGCGGCCCTCGCGGCGCTCGGCGAGACCGTCGATTCCCTGGAGGCCCGGCTGCGTGACGCCCACCGGGAGCGCCTTCGTGCGGCCTTCGGCCATGAGGCGTTCGCCGCCGGGTACGCGGCCGGGCGCGCCCTGACGCCCGAGGAGGTCACCGCCCTGGCGCTCGGCGGCGCCACGGGCTAGCGCAGGCCTGGCGCCTCGTGCGGCCCGCCGTCAGACGTTGAAGCCGAGCGCGCGGAGCTGCTCCCGGCCGTCTTCGGTGATCCGGTCCGGCCCCCACGGCGGCATCCAGACCCAGTTGATCCGGAAGTCGGCGACCAGCCCGTCGAGCGCCGAGCGTGCCTGGTCCTCGATCACGTCGGTGAGCGGGCACGCGGCGCTGGTCAGCGTCATGTCGATGGTGGCCACGCCGTCTTCGGCGACGGTCACGCCGTAGACCAGCCCGAGGTCGACGACGTTCACCCCGAGCTCCGGGTCGACGACGTCCCGGAGCGCCTCGAGTACGTCTTCCGTCTCCGGCGTGGCCTGGCCGGCCAGCCCTGCGGCGTTATCGGTCGTCATGTCTGCTCCCCGCCAGGTGTCGTGGCGGCCCGGCTGGCCGCCGGCCCGTCCAGGGCCTGAGTGGTCGCGTCCTTCCAGGCCATCCAGCCCAGCAGGGCGCACTTGATCCGCGCCGGGTACTTGGACACGCCCTCGAACGCGACGGCGTCGCCGAGCAGGTTCTCGTCTGGGTCGGCGGTGCCACGGGACTGCATCAGCTCGAGGAAGGCCCCGCTGATCCGCATGGCCTCGTGCACGGTCTTGCCGATCAGCGCCTCGGTCATCACCGACGCGCTGGCCTGGCTGATCGAGCAGCCGAGCGCCTCGTAGGACACGTCGGCGACGGCCGGCTCGCCGCCGGCGTCCTTGAGCGCCACCCGCAGCGTGACCTCGTCACCGCACAGCGGGTTCACGTGGTGCACCTGGGCGTCGTACGGCTCCCGCAGGCCCTTGTTGTGCGGGTGACGGTAGTGGTCCAGGATGATCTCCTGGTACATGGACTCGACTTCCATAACACCGCCTCCAACGCGCCCTCCGGGCTGGGATGTTCCCGCCCAGACCGCCCGCTGCCGCGCATCATGCCGTCCCGAAGAACCGCTGCGTCTGGCGCACTCCCTCGGCGAGGGCGTCGACGTCATCGTGGGTGTTGTACACGTAGAACGTCGCCCGGGTGCTCGCCTGCACGCCGAGGGCGCGGTGCAGCGGCCAGGCGCAGTGGTGATCGGCCCGCACCGCGATGCCGAGCTCGTCCAGCAGCTGGCCGACGTCGTGCGGGTGCACCCCGTCGATCGTGAACGAGACGGCGCCGCCGCGGTCCTCCGTCGTCAGCGGGCCGAGGATGCGCACCCCGCCGATGGCGCCGAGGGACTCGATCGCGCGGGAGGTCAGCTCCTCCTCGTGCGCGGCCACGTTGTCCATCCCCAGCGTGCCGAGGTAGTCGCAGGCCGCGGCCAGGCCGGCCGCCTGGGCTGCCGCAGGGACCCCGGCCTCGAACCGCTGGGGGGGCGGCAGGAAGGTGGAGCCCTCCATCCGGACCACTTCGATCATCGACCCGCCGGTGAGGAACGGGGGCATGGCCTCGAGCAGCTCCCGCCTCCCCCACAGCACGCCGATGCCGGACGGGCCCAGCATCTTGTGCGCGGAGAACGCGAGGAAATCGGCGCCGAGGGTGGCGACATCCACCGGCCGGTGCGGCACCGACTGGGCGCCGTCGACCACCACGAGCGCGCCCCGGGCGTGCGCCCGGGCGGCGATCTCGGTGACCGGCGGCACCGTCCCGGTGACGTTGGACTGGTGCGTGACCGCCACGATCTTCGTCCGGTCGCTGATGAGCTCGGCGGCGCTGGACAGGTCGAGCCGGCCGTCCGGGGTGACGCTGAACCAGCGCAGCGTCGCGCCGGTGCGCTGGGTGAGCTGCTGCCATGGCACCAGGTTGGCGTGGTGCTCCAGCTCGGTGACCAGCACCTCGTCACCGGGGCCGATCCGGAACCGCGCGGCCTGCGGCCCGGCGGTGGCCGCGTTGCTCACCGCGTAGGCGACCAGGTTCAGCGCCTCGGTCGCGCTCTTGGTGAACACGATCTCGCCGGCATCCGCGCCGATGAACGCGGCGACCCGCTCCCTGGCGCCCTCGTAGATGTCGGTGGCCTCCTCGCCGAGCAGGTGGGCACCGCGGTGCGCGGCCGAGTTGTGGGTCGTGTAGAAGTCGCGCTCGGCGTCGAGCACCTGACGCGGCTTGTGCGAGGTGGCGCCGGAGTCGAGGTACACCAGCGGCCTGCCGCCGCGCACCGTCCTGCCGAGGATCGGGAAGTCGGCGCGGATCGCCGCGACGTCGAGCCGGTGGGCGGCAGTGGAGGGAGAGCGGCGAGGGCTGGTGAAGGGGGGATGGGGAGGTGGGTGGGGGGCGGGCGTGGCCTGCCCGGCGGTGGTGGTCATGCCGCGTCCGCCTTCACGAACCTCTCGTAGCCCTCGGCCTCGAGCACCTCGGCCAGCTCGGCGCCGCCCTCCTCGACGATCCGGCCGCCGACGAACACGTGCACGAAGTCGGGCTGCACGTACCGCAGGATCCGCGTGTAGTGGGTGATCAGCAGCACCCCGTGCCCGGGCTCCTGGCGGAACCTGTTTATCCCCTCTGAGACGATCTTCAGCGCGTCGATGTCGAGCCCGGAGTCGGTCTCGTCCAGGATCGCGATCTTCGGGTTCAGCAGCTCCATCTGCAGGATCTCGTGCCGTTTCTTCTCGCCGCCGGAGAAGCCCTCGTTGAGGTTGCGCTCGGCGAACGCCGGGTCGATCGACAGCGCGTCCATGCTCGACCGCAGTTCCTTGACGAACGTGCGCAGCTTGGGGGCCTCGCCGCGGACCGCGGTCACCGCGGTGCGCAGGAAGTTCGACACCGAGACGCCGGGCACCTCCACCGGGTACTGCATCGCCAGGAACAGGCCGGCCCGCGCCCTCGCGTCCACGCTCATCGCCAGCACGTCCTCGCCGTCCAGCGTGACCGAGCCCTGGGTGACCAGGTACTTGGGGTGGCCGGCGATCGCGTAGGCGAGCGTGGACTTGCCGGAGCCGTTCGGCCCCATGATCGCGTGGGTCTCCCCGGACGACACGGTCAGCTCGACGCCGCGCAGGATCTCCCTGCTGGCTCCGGAGGCTTCCTCGACGCTGACGTGCAGGTCACGGACCTCAAGGGTGTGCCGGGTGGACGGCTCAGGCCGGCTGGCCTGGGTAGCCGGGGTGGTCATGATGTCTCCTGGTCGGGTAGCGAGACGTACACGTCGTCGCCGTCGGTGTGCACCGGGTAGGTGGGAACGGGTTTGGTGGCCGGCGGCCCGGTGGGCTTGCCGGTGCGCAGGTCGAAGCAGGACCCGTGCAGCCAGCACTCCACCGTGTGGTCGTAGACGTCGCCCTCGGACAGCGGCACTTCCTCGTGCGAGCACACGTCGCGCAGCGCGAAGATCTCGCCGCCCACGCGGATGATCGCCACCGGGGTGCCCCGCACCTCGACGCCGATCGCCCCGTCCTCGGGCACGTCCGCCAGCGCGCAGGCCCGGAGGTAGCCGGCCGGCGCGCTCATGCGGCACTCTCCAGCGACCGGGCCAGCTCGGCCTCGATCGCCTCGGCGACCCGGCCGGCCACCTCGGGGACCTCGATGCGGGCGATCAGCTCGCCGAAGAACCCCCTGATCACCAGGCGCCGCGCCTCGTCGAACGGGATCCCGCGGGCCATCAGGTAGAAGAGGTGGTGGTCCTCCAGCCGCCCGCTGGCGCTGGCGTGCCCGGCGCCGACCACCTCGCCGGTCAGGATCTCCAGGTTCGGCACCGAGTCGACCCGGGTCCCGTCGGTCAGCACCAGGTTCCTGTTGTACTCGTAGGTGTCGGTGCCGTCCGCCGCAGCCTGGATGATCACGTCGCCGATCCACACGGCGTGCGCGCCCTCGCCCTGCAGGGCGCCCTTGTAGCTCACCCGGCTGCGGCAGTTGCGCTCGCTGTGGTCCACGAACAGCCGGTGCTCCAGGTGCTGCCCGGCGTCGGCGAAGTAGAGCCCGCGCAGGTCCGCGTCTCCCCCGGGCCCGGCATACCGCACCGACGGCGCCAGCCGCACCACGCTCCCGCCGAGCGTCACCGCGGTGTGCGCGAGCTTCGCATCCTTGCCAAGCTGCGCGTGATGATGCGACAGGTGCACCGTGTCGCCCGCCCAGTCCTGCAGCGACACCACGGCCAGCGACGCGCCTTCGCCCACGACCAGCTCGACGTTGTCCGCATACGTCGCGGACCCGGCGTACTCAAGCACCACCACGGCCCGCGCGTTCGGCGCCACATCAACCACGAGGTGCCCGAACGCCGCACCGGCGGCGTCCTCCCCGCGGACGGTGACCCACGTCGGCTGCGTGCTCTCGGTCCCAGCGGCCACGGCGACGACGGTCGCCTCGTCGAACGACGCGAAGGCCCGGGCGCTGACCCGGTCAGCGGGCACGAAGGCGGTGCCGAGCCGGGGGTCACCGCGTTCTGCTTTTTCGGCGATGATCCCTGGCGCGGCGGCGGCCTCCACGCTCACCTTGCCCGGAGCCAGGGTCCCGTCTCCGTGCAGGCCGCGCAGCCGGCGCAGCGGCGTAAACCGCCACTCCTCCTCACGCCCGGTGGGCACCGGGAAGTCCGCGAGGTCGAAGGACTCGCGCGCGTGCAGCCTGGAGACGGGGGCGCCTGCCTCGACCGCCCCCTGGAGGCCTGCCATCAGCCGACCGCCCCTTCCATCTGCAGCTCGATCAGCCGGTTGAGCTCAAGCGCGTATTCCATCGGCAGCTCGCGCGCGATCGGCTCGACGAAGCCGCGGACGATCGTGGCCATCGCCTCGTCCTCGGTCATGCCCCGGCTCATCAGGTAGAACAGCTGGTCCTCGGAGATCTTGGAGACCGTGGCCTCGTGGCCCATCTCCACGTCGTCCTCGCGGACATCGACGTACGGGTAGGTGTCGGAGCGGCTGACGGTGTCCACCAGCAGCGCGTCGCACTTCACCGTCGACTTGGCGTGCGCGGCGCCCTCCTGCACCTGGACCAGGCCGCGGTAGGAGGTCCGGCCGCCGCCCCTGGCCACCGACTTGGACACGATCTGGGACGAGGTGTTGGGCGCGCAGTGCACCATCTTGGCCCCGGCGTCCTGGTGCTGCCCGGTGCCGGCGAACGCGACCGACAGGGTCTCGCCCCTGGCGTGCTCGCCCATCAGCCAGACCGCGGGGTACTTCATCGTGACCTTGGAGCCGATGTTCCCGTCGATCCACTCCATGGTCGCGCCCTCATGGGCCACGGCGCGCTTGGTGACCAGGTTGTAGACGTTCGCCGACCAGTTCTGGATCGTGGTGTAGCGGCAGCGGGCGCCCTTCTTGACGATGATCTCCACGACCGCGGAGTGCAGCGAGTCCGAGGAGTAGATCGGCGCCGTGCAGCCCTCGACGTAGTGCACGTAGGCGTCCTCGTCGACGATGATCAGGGTTCGCTCGAACTGGCCCATGTTCTCGGTGTTGATCCGGAAGTAGGCCTGCAGCGGGATCTCGACGTGCACGCCCTTGGGCACGTAGATGAACGACCCGCCGCTCCACACCGCGGTGTTCAGCGAGGCGAACTTGTTGTCGCCGACCGGGATCACCGAGGCGAAGTACTCCCGGAACAGCTCGGGGTGCTCCCGGAGGCCGGTGTCGGTGTCCAGGAAGATGACGCCCTTCTGCTCGAGGTCTTCCCTGATCTTGTGGTAGACGACCTCGGACTCGTACTGCGCCGCCACCCCGGCGATCAGGCGCTGCTTCTCCGCTTCCGGGATGCCGAGCTTGTCATAGGTGTTCTTGATGTCGGCGGGCAGCTCTTCCCAGCTCGCCGCCTGCTTCTCGGTGGAGCGGACGAAGTACTTGATGTTGTCGAAGTCGATGCCGGACAGGTCGGAGCCCCAGGTGGGCAGCGGCTTGCGGCTGAACAGCTGCAGCCCCTTCAGCCGCAGGTCCAGCATCCACTCCGGCTCGTTCTTCTTGCCCGAGATATCGCGGACGACCTCCTCGTTCAGGCCCCGGCGCGCGGACGCGCCGGCCTCGTCCGGGTCGGCCCATCCGAACTTGTACCGCTCCAGCTCCTCGAGCTCGGGGCGCGCGATGGTCGTCATGCGGAGATTCCTCCGATTGGTGTCGTTGTGTTGCCGCTGGCTTGGGTGGTACGGCCGCGGGAGAGCGATGGCGCGGTCACGTGCGTGGTGCAGACGCCGTCACCGCGGGAGATCGTGGCCAGGCGCTGCACCGGGGTGCCGAGGAGCCGGCCGAAGGCCTCCGTCTCCGCCTCGCAGAGCTGCGGGAACTCGGCGGCCACATGGGCCACCGGGCAGTGGTGCTGGCAAAGCTGCTCACCGCCGACCGCATCCGCGGCGGCAGGGGCGATGCTCGCGGAGGCGGCGTAGCCGTCCGCCGACAGCGCCTCGGCGAGCGCCTGCACCCGCTTGCCGGCCGGCGCGGCCTGCACCACGGGGCGGTAGCGCCGCTCCAGGTCAGAAACCTTCCTGCGGGCGAACTCGGCGACCGCGCCCGGCCCCGCCTTCTCGGCGAGGAAGCGCAGCGCGCTGGCGGCCAGGTCGTCGTAGGCGTGCTCAAAGGCGCTGCGGCCCGCGTCGGTGATCGCGAACAGCCTGGCCGGGCGGCCCCGGCCCCTGCTGCCGTGGCAGCGCGCCTCCCTGGCCTCGATCATGCCCTCGGCCAGCAGGTTGTCCAGGTGGCGGCGGACGGCCGCCGGGGTCAGGCCGAGCCTGCCGCTCAGCCCCGCCGCGGTGGCGGGCCCGTTCTCCAGGATCAGCCGGGCGATCCTGGCCCGGGTGCCCCGCTCGCTGCCCGCCTGCCCTGCCGTAGGCTGGCCGGACGCAGCACTCAGCCCGGCACCACCCAGGGCGCCGACGGCAGCGTCGTCCAGTCCCACGTTTTTCACAACATCAGTGTGCCGTAAATGCTTCCGCCACCGCAAACCGGATCGCCGTTTCCGCGGTGACTGCTGTTGCGGGCGGGGCGGACAGGTCCGGCGGGATAGAGCGTGCCCGGAGGGCACCAGATCACACCGCCGGCCGCGCCAGCGGCGGGCTTGCCGTCTGCCTCGAGCAATGATATTTCCACATCTTGAGGTGGAGATGCGCATGAACGACGCGGACGGCGCCGGCGCCGGCCTGCCCCGGCCTCCGCTGGCCGCCCTCGCCGACCCTGCGGTGCTGCCCGATCCCTATCCGGTCCTGGCCGCGCTGCGCGCCGCGTCCCCGTTCGCCGAGGCGGGCGGCGCGCTCGTGGTGGCCGGCCGCCACCGGGACTGCTCGCGGATCCTGCGCGACCCGCGGGCCAGCAGCGAACGGGACAGGTCGCTGCTGGCGCCGCCGCAGCCCGGCCCGCCGTCACCGCCGCGGCGCCCGGCGTCGTTCCTGTCCCTGGATCCGCCGGATCACACCAGGCTGCGGCGGCTGGTCTCCAAGGCGTTCGCGCCGCGGGTCATCGCCGGGCTCGAGCCCCGGATCCGCGTGCTGGCCGATGAGCTGCTCAGCAGCGCCGGGGCCGGCGGCCCCGGGCGGATCGAGGTGGTCAGCCAGCTCGCGTACCCGCTGCCGGTGCGGATCATCTCCGAGCTGCTGGGGGTCCCGCCCGGGGACCACGCCAGGTTCGCCGCGTGGTCGGCCAGCCTCGCTCACTCGGTGCAGCCGAGGTTCCTCTCCGACGGAGGCGCGTCGGAGGCGGCGGCGATCCAGGCCAGGAACGAGTTCGCCGCCTATTTCCGGGAGCTGATCGCCGCCCGGCGGGCCCGCCCGTCCGGTGACCTGCTGTCTGAGCTCATCCGCGCCGAGGACGACGGCCAGCGGCTGTCCCCGGAGGAGCTGATCGCCACGTGCGTGCTGCTGCTGGTGGCCGGGCACGAGACCACCGTCTCGCTGATCTCCAACGCGGTCCTGGCCCTGCTGCGCCACCCCGGCCAGCTCGCCGCGCTCCGCGCCGACCCCGGGCTGGCCGCCGGGGCGGTCGAGGAGACGCTGCGCTACGACGCCCCGGTGCAGCTCACCGCCAGGATCGCCCGCGGCGGCATGCAGGCCGGCGAACTCAGCGTGCCCGACGGCGCGGTCCTGCTGCTGCTGCTCGCGGCGGCCGGCCGCGACCCCGAGGTGTTCCCCGAGCCGGACAGATTCGACATCGGCCGCGCCGCGGGCAATCACCTGGCCTTCGCCGCCGGGCCGCATTTCTGCCTGGGCGCGCCGCTGGCCAGGCTGGAGGCGACGGTCGCGGTGCAGGCGTTCGCCGCCAGGGTCACCCGGCCCGAGCTCGACCCGTCGGGCCTGTCCTACAAGCCGAACCTCAACCTGCGCGGGCCCGCGTCGCTCACCGTCGGCTTCGCCGGCATCCGGGCGCCACAGCACCATTCCCGGTAAGGGCGGGCGCGGCCCGGGCTGGCACCCGGGGCTGGGGCGCCGAGGCCACCGCGGGCGGCGGCGCTGGGGCGCGGAGGCCTCAGCCACTGCGGGCGGCGGCGCTAGGGCGCGGAGGCCTCAGCCACCGCGGGCGGCTAGTGTCCCGGTCTTGGGTTTTCTCATCACCACGTGAGTCGTGCTTTGTTTCAGATCCGGGCTTGGCGGTGACAGCGCCGTTGGCCGGCGGTCTGCTGGTGGCATGGGTGATACGAGGCTGGAGCCGCTGGTGCTGTCCGATGCCGAGCGGCGGACGCTGGAGAACTGGGCGAAGCGGCGCAAGACCGCGCAGGGGCTGGCACTGCGGGCGCGGATCGTGCTGGCCTGCGCTGAGGGCGGCAGCAATATTGCGGTGGCGGCGCGGCTGCGGGTCAACCGGGGCACCGTGGCCAAGTGGCGGGCGCGGTTCCTGGCCCGGCGGCTGGACGGGCTGGGCGATGAGCCCCGCCCGGGGGTGGCGCGCACCATCAGCGATGCCCAGGTGGAGGAGGTGGTGGTCCGGACCTTGGAAGAAGTCCCGGAGGGCGCCACCCACTGGTCCAAGCGGGAACTGGCCCGGCAGGTGGGGATCTCGCCGACCAGCGTGCACCGCATCTGGCGGGCGTTCGGGCTGCAGCCCTGGCGCACGGAGGACTTCAAGATCTCCCCGGACCCGCTGCTGACCGGCAAGATCCGCGACGTGGTGGGGCTGTACCTGGCCCCGCCCGATGGCGCGGTGGTCTTCGCGGTCGACGAGAAGCCGCAGATCCAGGCCCTGGAGCGAACCGCGCCGGTGCTGCCCATGCTGCCCGGCACCCCCGAGCGGCGCAGCCACGACTACATCCGCCACGGCACCATCGACCTGTTCGCCGCGCTGAACACCGCGACCGGCAAGGTGATCGGCAAGCTGTCCGCCCAGCACCGGGCCGTCGACTTCCGCGACTTCCTCGACCAGATCGACCGCCAGACCGAGCCCGGCCTGGCCATCCACGTCATCTGCGACAACCTCTCCGCCCACAAGGCACCCGTGGTGCACAAGTGGCTGCTGGCCCACCCCCGCGTCCAGCTGCACTTCACCCCGACGTACTCCTCCTGGATCAGCCAGGTCGAACGCTGGTTCGCCGAATTGCAGCGGCGCTGCCTGGACCGCGGCACATTCTGCTCGCTCGACGAGCTCACCACTGCCCTGGAAGACTGGATCAAGTTCTGGAACGCCACCGCCCGGCCGTTTAAGTGGACCAAGACCGCCGACCAGATCATCGACCGCATCTGCCGCTACTGCTCACGCATCTCCGGACCGGGACACTAGCTGACGGTCAGCGGGTGATGGCAGGCGGCGACGTGGCCGGGGCTGCCGTGCGCCACCAGCGGCGGCTCCTGCTGCGCGCAGATCTCGGTGGCGTACCGGCAGCGCGGGTGGAACCGGCACCCGGACGGCGGCGCCACCGGGCTCGGCACGTCGCCTTCCAGCACGATCTGCTCCCGCCGCGCGGACAGGTCCGGGTCGGGCACCGGGACCGCCGACAGCAGCGCCTCGGTGTACGGGTGGACCGGGCGGGCATAGAGCTCCTCGGCGGGCGAGATCTCGACGATCTTCCCCAGGTACATGACCGCGATCCGGTCCGAGACATGCCGCACCACCCCCAGGTCGTGGGCGATGAACACGTACGTGAGGGCGAGGTCGTCCTGCAGGTCGTCCAGGAGGTTGATCACCTGCGCGCGGATGGAGACGTCCAGGGCGGACACCGGCTCGTCGGCGATGATCAGCTTGGGGTGCAGCGCCACCGCCCTGGCCACCCCGATCCGCTGCCGCTGGCCGCCGGAGAACTCGTGCGGGTAGCGGTTGACGTGCTCCGGCGAGAGCCCGACCAGCTCCAGCAGCTCCCGCACCCGCCCCCTGATCTTTGCGCGGTCCCCGTAGTTGTGGATGCGCAGCGGGTCGGCGAGGATCGTGCCCACCCGCTTGCGCGGGTTCAGCGACGCGTACGGATCCTGGAACACCATCTGCATCTCGCGGCGCACCGGCCGCAGCTGGCGGCGCGACAGGCGGGAGATGTCGCGGCCCTCGAACGTGACCGAGCCCGCGGTCAGGTCGTACAGCCGCGCGATGCACCGGGCCAGCGTGGACTTCCCGCACCCGGACTCGCCGACCAGGCCGAGCGTCTCGCCCGCCCGCACCTCCAGGCTGACGTCGTCCACCGCGTGCACCCGCGCCACCTCGCGCTGCAGTATCCCCTTGCGGATCGGGAAGTACTTCCTGACGTGGTCCACCCGGACGAGCACGTCGCGGTCCCAGGCCGGGCTTGTGCTCACCAGGTCTCCTCGCTCAGGTCGGGGGCGGCGGCCAGGTCCTGCCGCGGGCGCGCGCTCAGGTCCGGGCGGATGGAGCCGTCGCGCAGCCGCTTCTTCTGTGCCGGGTCCAGGTGGCAGGCGTCCAGGTGGCCGTCGCCGACCTTGCCGGACAGCGCCGGGGCATCGGCGCAGCGGTCGAACCTGTACGGGCACCGGGGCCCGAACGCGCAGCCCGCGGGCAGGTTGATCAGCGAGGGCGGCAGCCCCTTGATCGCGGTCAGCCGGCGCGGCCTGGGCCGGTCCAGCCTGGCGATGGACCCGAGCAGGCCCCAGGTGTAGGGGTGCTGGGCGTCGTAGAACAGGCTGCGCAGGCTTCCCTGCTCCACCACGCGGCCGGCATACATCACCGCGACCCTGTCCGCGATGTCCGCCACCACGCCCATGTCGTGCGTGATCAGGACCACGGCCGTGCCGAAGTCGTCCCGGAGCTTCTTGATCAGGCTGAGGATCTGCGCCTGGATCGTCACGTCCAGCGCGGTCGTGGGCTCATCCGCGATCAGCAGGTCGGGCCTGCAGGACAGCGCCATCGCGATCATCACCCGCTGCCGCATGCCCCCGGAGAACTGGTGCGGGTAGTCGTTCACCCGCTGCTCCGGGTGGGGTATGCCCACCGCCGCCAGCAGCTCGACGGCGCGGTCGCGCGCGGCCTGCTTGGAGATGGCCTGGTGCGCCCGGACCTGCTCGGCGATCTGCCAGCCCACCCGGTAGACGGGGTTGAGCGACGTCATCGGGTCCTGGAAGATCATGGCGATCCCGGCGCCGCGGACCAGGCGGACCTGGTCCTGGGGCAGCGTCATCAGGTCGCGGCCCTTGTAGATCACCTCGCCCTCGAACCGCGCGTTCGGGTCGTTGATCAGCCGCATCACCGACATCATGGTCACGCTCTTGCCGGAGCCGGACTCCCCGACGATGCCGAGCGTCTCGCCCTCGGCCACCTCCAGGGAAACCCCGTCCACGGCCCGGACGGTCCCGTCCTCCGTGCGGAAGGACACCTTGAGGTCACGCACCTCCAGCAGCGGCTCGGCCATCAGGTGGGCCGCACCCTCGGGTCGAGCCAGGCGTACGCGACGTCGACGACGGCGTTGGCCAGGACGATGAAGAACGCCCCGAACACCACCGTGGCCATGATCGTGGGCAGGTCGAGGCTGGTGAACGCCTGGTAGGTGAGGAACCCGATCCCGTGGATGCCGAACACCACCTCGGTCAGCAGCGCGCCGCCGGCCACCAGCGCGCCGAAGTCGAGGCCGAACAGGCTCACGAACGTGATCATCGAGTTGCGCAGGATGTGCCGGACCAGGACGCGCCGCTCCCGCAGCCCCTTGGCCCGGGCGGTGCGCACGAAGTCCTCGTTCTGGATCTCGATCAGGTTGGCCCGCAGCACCCGGGCGTAGAAGCCGATATACAGGAACGACAGCGTGATCCACGGGATGACCAGGCCCTTGAACCACAGCGCCGGGCTCGTCGCGAACGACGTGTACCCGAGCGGCGGCACCCAGCTGAACAGGAACGTGCTGTGCAGGCTGCTCTGGGAGATCAGGTTGGCCACCGTGCCGGCCCAGAACGGCGGGGTGGAAAACCCGATCAGCGCGATGATCATCAGCAGCGGGTCGAGGATCGTGCCGCGCAGCAGGGCAGCGGCCACGCCCATGACGATGGCCATGATCACCCAGAGCACCGCGGCCCCGAACACCAGCGACAGCGTGGCCGGCGCCGCGGCGCCGATCTCGGGCACGACCAGCACACCCTGGTTCGAGTAGGACACCAGGTTGCGGCTGATGAACAGGCTCTTCATCATCAGCGCGTACTGGACCCACAGCGGCTTGTTGAGCCCGAACTGGGCCCGGATCTCGGCGAGAATCTGCGGGTTCGAGTTGCGGCCGGCTATCGCGCGGGCCGGGTCGACGCCCGGGGTCTTGAAGAAGATCACGAATACGATCACCGTGATCACGAACATGACCAGCACGGTCCACAGGGCCCGGCGGACGATGAAGGTCAGCATCGGCGCCGTCCCCCGGCGTGGCCCGCCGCCACTACCCCTCCACCCGCAGCTTGGCCCGCGGGTCGAGCGCGTCCCTGACGCCGTCGCCGAGCACGTTCAGCGCCAGCACGGTGAGCACGATCATGATCCCCGGGGCGAGCGACACCCAGGGCCTGGTGTACAGCAGGTCCTCGCCGTCGCTGATGATCGTGCCCCAGCTCACGTTCGGGGGCTGCACGCCGATCCCCAGGAACGACAGCGCGGACTCGGTCAGGATGTTGGTGGCGATCATCAGCGGCAGCAGCACGATCACCGTGGACACCACGTTCGGCAGGATCTCCGAGAACATCAGCCGCAGGTTGGACGCGCCCTGGGCGATGGCCGCCTCGACGAACTCCTTGTTCACCACCGAGAGCACCTGGCCGCGGATCGGGCGGTACACGTAGGGGACGTAGATGAACGCGATGATCATCGTTGGCACCCACAGGCTGGTCGCGCTGACCCGCAGCGGGCCCACCGGGATGCCGCTGGAGTGGGTGAGCAGTTCGGTCGCGATGCAGATCGCCAGCAGGTACACCGGGAACGCCCAGATGATGTCCATGATCCGGGACAGCACCGCGTCGACCAGGCCGCCGAAGAAGCCGGCGATCAGCGCGACCACGGTCGCGACCACGCAGCAGATCACCGCGGAGGCGATCCCGATCTGCAGCGAGCTGCGGCCGCCGTAGAGCAGCAGCGCGGCCACGTCACGGCCGAGGTCGTCGGCGCCGAGGAAGTAATGGCCCACCTGCCAGGTGGGGCCGATCGGGGTCTCACCGAGGTGCAGGACCCCCGCGCCCTGCTGCATGACCGGGACGACCTTGCCGTGCACGACCGTGGTCCCGTTCAGGTTCGGCGGGAACGGGTTCTCGTGCGCCACGTCGCGGGAGTACACCGGGGCGAGCAGGCTCAGGAGCACGATCAGCAGGAACAGCGCGAGCGCGGCCAGCGCCATGCGGTTGCGGCGCAGCCGGCGGCCGGCCAGGGCCCAGGGGTTGCGGCCGACGATCGCCGGCTGCAACCCCGCGTCGGGCTCGACCTGCTCTATCAGTGTGGCCATCGGCCTCCCCCGGGAACCGCGGGCAGCCTAGGACAGCCAGAGCCGGTCAATGAGGATGTACCACTGCGGGTTCCACGAGTACCCGTGCACGTCCTTGGACAGGAAGTCGATCTGCTTGGGGTTGTACAGGTCGACCCAGGGCGCCTGCAGGGTGTCCTCGTGGTCGACCTGCGTCCACAGCGCGCTGGCCGCGGACGGGTCGGTCGCCTCCTCCGACTCCGCCGTGCTGATCTGCGCCTGGATGGACGAGTCGCAGTACTCCGCGATGTTCGGGCTGGCGTCGCTGTCCGGGTGGATGCTGCCGCAGCCGAGCAGCACGTTCAGGAAGTCGGCGGGCGCCGGGTAGTCCTGGTACCAGGCCGACCAGGCGACGTTCCACTTGGTGATGTTCGTCGAGTTCTGCACGTACGGGTACTGGATGGACGCGCTGAGCAGCTGCGGGCTCGCCTTGTACCCGATCGCATCCAGGTCCGAGATCATCTGCTCGACCAGCGCCGTGCCGACCTGGTCGTTGGTGCCGTCGACCACCACCTTGTCGCCGAGCGTGCCGGACGCCTTCACCAGCGCCCTCGCCTTGGCCAGGTTGGGCCCGGACCAGACGCTCTGCGTCCCGGTCGTGAACGGGCAGTACGGCTTGTAGGAGGGGAAGTTCGGCGGCAGGATCTGGCACGCGGGCACCGCCAGCGACGGGCCGCCGGCGATCTTGACGTAGGCGGACCTGTTGGCCGCGTAGTTGATCGCCTGCCGGGCCTCGAGGTTGTTGAACGGCGGCTCCTTGGTGTTCAGGGCCATGTACCAGTCCGCGGTGAGCGTGTTCACGTGCACCTGGCCCGCGTACTTGGGGCTGTTGAGCTGGGTGAGCTGGTCGGACGGGATCTGGTCGCCGTCGAAGACCTCGTTGGCCTCGCCGTTCTCCACCTCGGTCACCTCGTCGGACACCGGCAGGCCGTACTTCTCGATGATCTCGTTCGGGTAGCCGTTCGGCTGCGCCTGCGCGCTCCACACGTGGAAGTACGGGTTGCGGACCAGCACCGCCTCGGTGTTCGGGTTGTAGGACTTCCACATGTAGGGCCCGGTGCCCGGCGGGACATTATTGCCGGTCAGCTTCAGCGACGTGTTCGGCGGCACCGCGTAGGCGAACGGCAGCGCGAGCTGGTCCATCAGCTCGGGGTCCGGCGCGGTGAGGTTGATGGTCAGCGTGTAGTTGGAGTCGTTCGCGACCACGCCCTTGCTGAG
This sequence comes from Streptosporangiaceae bacterium, assembly GCA_030038015.1. Taxonomy (GTDB): domain Bacteria; phylum Actinomycetota; class Actinomycetes; order Streptosporangiales; family Streptosporangiaceae; genus JASHPR01. Next base: position 1,434 of record JASHPR010000017.1, on the reverse strand, counting down.
GTTGCAGCCGCTGGTCGAGCACGCGCTCGCGCCGACGAAGTCGTTGTAGAACGCGGTCGGCCCGGGAACCGTGAACTGGCGCTCGAACGTGGTCACGAAGGCGCTGGGCGTGAGCGTCATGCCGTTGGAGAACTTAATCCCGCGGCGGATGTCGAACACGTAGGTCTTGCCGCCGTTGGTCGGTGCCGGGATCGAGGTGGCCAGGTCGGGCACGATCTTGGTCCCGGCGAGGCCGCCCACGTGCGCGAACTGCACCAGGCCGTCGTGCGTGTCGATGAGCAGCTGCCACTCCTCCAGCGTGTAGTTCTGCGCCGGGTCGGCCACGCCGAAGCTGGAGTTGGCCAGGATCGTGAACACTCCGCCGCTGCGCGGCGTGAGCGAGCTGCTGGAGCTCGGCGACGACGAGCCGCCGCCGCATCCGGCGACCGCGAGGCCCAGCGTGACCACGGCGGCGGCCGCCCAGCGCGCGGGGTGGCGCCGCTCGCGGCGCGTCTGACGTGTGGGAACGGAGCGCACAAGCCTCATCTGACGCCTCCAGGTGACCCGCTCACGCCTCATGTTTGCGGGGATCATATTCGTGGCGGACACAGCGGGCGAGGAGGAGACGGGTAACGCTTTGGGATCAAAAGTCCTCAGACCGTCGGCTATATCGTCATCGGCGAAGGCCTGCCCGCCAGGACGTTCAGGCCAGGAAGCCGCGCAGCAGGGCGGCGGTGCCCTCGAGGTGCTCGGCCATGGCGCGCCGTGCCCGCGGGGGGTCGCCGGCGAGGATCGCGTCCGCGATCGCCGTGTGCTGGCCCGCGGTGTGGTCGATGTTGCGCTGCAGCACCGGTATCGCGTTCAGCAGATCGTTCAGGCGCATCCGCGCCTCCCCGCAGGCGGCCGTGAGCAAGCTGGAGCCGGTGAGCTCGGCGATCGACAGGTGAAACAGGGTGTCCAGCCGCCGGTAGTCCTGCGGGCACGCTCCGTTAACGTCGGCGAGCCTGGCGAGCAGAACCTGGCGGGTGTCGGGCCGCGCCGCGGACTGGGCCACGAGCTGGGCGAGGGCCTCGGCCGCCCCGGTCTCAACCGCCTGCCGGTAGGTGAGCGCGTCCGCCACCTTCCCCTCGTCGTCCCGGGCCAGGCGGCGCAGCTCACCACGGTCGGGGGCGGGCGGTGCACCGGTCACGAACGTGCCACCGGACCTGCCGCGGCGTGACTCGACGTAGCCTGCGCGGGCCAGCTCGCTGAGGGCCTCGCGCAGGGTCAGGCGGCTGATGCCGAGCTGGGCCGCGAGCTCGCGCTCGGCGGGGAACCGCTCCCCCGGCCCGACCACGCCGAGCTTGATCAGCGTGAGCAGCCGCTCGACGGTCTCCTCGAAGGCGAGACCCTCGCGCACCGGCCGGAGCAGGCCGGTCAGGTCAAGCCCGCTGCTCGCCACGCTGACCCTCCGGC
>JASHPR010000205.1 GCA_030038015.1 Streptosporangiaceae bacterium | reverse complement strand
GGCCGTCATCGCGGTCGGCGGCGGCGGGCTGGCCGGCGCGGTCGTGATGTCGCACCACCACGCGAGCGCGCCGAGCGCGGAGCAGGGGCAGTCGTACCTGGTGCGCGGCAGTGACCCGGCCACGCATGTGAGCGCCGCCGTCTACTACGCGGCGGCAGCGTCGGGGACCAGGATGCAGGTGCAGGTCACCGGGATCGCGGACGGCACGAACTGCAAGTTCTGGGTGACGACGACCAGCGGCCGGCATCTGCTGGTCGGCGGCTGGACCGTCAGCGGCTCCGGCGCCGGCAACTGGTACAACGCCTCGACCACCGCAGCCGCGTCGCAGCTGCGCAGCTTCGATATCAGCGGCGCCGGCGGGAAGGTCCTGGTCTCGGTCGCGGCGGGCTTACGGGGATCTGAGCAGTATCCGGCCGGGAGCGGGAATGGCGGAGCGGGATCCCGTGCTTAGCACGGCGTGACCCCCGGACTGATCGCCCTCGCGGCGGCCCTCGCCGTCGCGCTCGTGGCCGGGCTCGCCTGGCAGCGGACCAACGGCAGGATGCGCGGGGTGCGCGCGGTGCCCGGGATGCGCCAGACCGGCGGGATGCGCGGGAGGATCGCAGCGGGCGCGCGACAGGACGACGCACCTCAGGATCAGGCAGCAGCCGCCGGGCCGGTGCTGACCAGCGCCGAAATCGGGCTGCCGCTCGGCGACCGGGCGACGCTGGTGCAGTTCTCCACTGCCTTCTGCGCGCCATGCCGCGCCACCAGGCGGATCCTCGACGAGGTCGCCGGGATGATCGACGGGGTGACGCACGTGGACATCGATGCCGAGTCCCACCTCGATCTGGTCCGCCGCCTGGACATCCGCCGGACGCCCACCGTGCTCGTGCTCGGACCCGACGGCAGGATCGCCAAGCGCGCCAGCGGCCAGCCCAGGAAGGCGGACGTCATCGCCGCAGTTGGGGAACTGTCGTAGGATATTCCTATCGATCAGATCGAAAGTAGGGGGATGATGACAGTGGGACCGGCGGCGCATAGCATCGGCACTATGCCTGCCTGGACCCCGGCGCCCCCGGCCGCCCGTGCCCGGCCGTCCCGGTCAACGCTGACCAGGCGGCGCGCCGTGGATTACTGCCGCGTCGCGACCGCGCTGTGTTCGGCCGGCGGCAGCACGAGCCAGCCTGCCGCGCCACAATCCCACAGGGCCGCCTGAGTATTTCCTGGCCTGCGGCGGCGCGGCGCACGGCAGGCTGACCGGTCGCGGAGCGCAGCAACGGCCACGCGCAGCATCCCGAAGGGACACCGCAGATGGACATCGATCCGAGAGGGCCGCGCTTCGGCGCCCTGATCACCATGGTGGTCTTCGCCGTGGTCCTGATCACCGGAAGCGTCTGGCTGCTGGCCGCGCAGGCGCTGGTCTTCGCGATCGCGACCGTGTTCGGCATGCGCAGCGCGCCGTACGGGCTCGTCTACCGCTGGCTGGTGCGGCCGCGTCTCGGGCCGCCCAGGGAACTCGAGCCAGCGGCACCGCCGAGGTTCGCCCAGGGCACGGGCCTGTTCATCAGCGTGATCGGGATCATCGGCTACGCAGCGGGTATCACGCCGCTCGGCATGGCTGCCGCATCGGCCGGGCTGCTCGCCGCGTTCCTGAACGGCGTGTTCGGGCTCTGCCTGGGCTGCGAAATGTATCTGCTCATCCGACGTATCTGGCCGGGCCGCCAGGCACTGGTGCCGGCCGAAGCTGACAAGGAGGTTCCCATATGAGCCGATCCGACGTCCTCGTGGACGCCGACTGGGTCGAGGCGCACGGCAGTGACCCGGGTGTGGTGCTCGTCGAGGTGGACGAGGACACCAGCGCCTACGACAAGAGCCACATCCGCAACGCCGTCAAGATCGACTGGAAGAAGGACCTGCAGGACCCCGTCCGCCGCGACTTCGTGGACAAGGCCGGCTTCGAGGCGCTGCTCTCCGAGAAGGGCATTTCCAACGACGACACGGTCATCCTCTACGGGGGCAACAACAACTGGTTCGCCGCGTACGCGTACTGGTACTTCAAGCTGTACGGCCACCAGAACGTCAAGCTGCTGGACGGCGGCCGCAAGAAGTGGGAACTGGAGTCCCGCGACCTGGTCACCGACGTCCCGCAGCGGGAGAAGACCAGCTACCAGGCGCAGGAGCAGGACCGGTCGATCCGCGCGTTCCGCGACGAGGTGATCGCCGCGATCGGCAACCTCAACCTGGTCGACGTCCGCTCGCCCGACGAGTTCGCCGGCCGGCTGCTCGCTCCCGCGCACCTGCCGCAGGAGCAGGCCCAGCGCGGCGGGCACGTGCCCACAGCGAAGAACGTGCCGTGGTCCAAGGCGGCCGAGGAAAACGGCACGTTCAAGTCCGACGACGCCCTGCGCACGCTGTACGGCGACGAGGCGGGGCTTGACTTCAGCAGGGACACGATCGCCTACTGCCGGATCGGCGAGCGCTCGGCGCACACCTGGTTCGTGCTGCACGAACTGCTCGGCCAGCCGAACGTCAAGAACTACGACGGCTCGTGGACCGAGTACGGCTCCCTGGTCGGGGTCCCGATCGAGGTGGGGGACGGCAAGTGACCGCTGAGGGCTGCGGGGCCCCGGCCGGCGGGGCGCCGGCGGGCGCCGCCCGGGATGCCGGCGCCCAGGCGGTGGTGCAGGGGCGGGTGACGCAGGACGGATCCGCGGTGGCCGTCGGCTACGCGCGCCTGCTCAACCCGGGCGGGGACTTCGTCGCCGAGGTGCCGCTCGGGGAGGACGGCGGGTTCCGCTTCTTCGCCGCGCCCGGATCCTGGACGCTGCGCGTCCTCACCCCGGGCAACGTGACCGCCGAGCGCGTCGTGTCCGCCGACACCGGCAAGATCACCGACCTGGAGGTGGCCGTCTAGCGCGGCCGGGGCGGCGTCCGGGACGTCCGCTTGACGGCGTCTGGCACCGCGGGGCTCGCCCCGTCTGGCAGCAGTTCGGCTCGTGGCCCGCCGAGGCAGCACTTGGCGGGCCACAGCCATGTTCTCTTACTTGCCATCTTTTCGTTCCCTACCTAATCACCTGTTGTTCAACTGCTCGTTACTTTTGGCCCTTAGAAAGGGTCCGGGCCGTGGGATCACGGCACTCATCACGAGCAGGGCTCATCACGACGCATGGGGGCAAGGCGACATCATGTCGATCGATGCTGATCCGGCCAGGTCAGGGTCTGGCGCGGAGGTTCCGGCCGCGGCGACCAGTTCGTCCGACGATCCGGCCGGCAGCAACGGCACGGGGAGCGCGAGCGCGAATCCGGCGCTGCAGGCGCTGGACCTGACGCTGAGCTTCGGCCAGCGGGCGGTCCTGTCCGACATCACGACGAACGTGCAACGGGGCGTCATCACCGCGCTGATCGGCCCGACCGGCTCCGGCAAGTCGACGCTGCTGCGCACGTTCAACCGGATGAACGACAAGGTGACGGGTTACCGGCACGAGGGCGACGTGCTGCTGGACGGGCGCAGCATCTGGCACCCCAGCGTCGAGCTGATGACGCTGCGGCGCCGGGTCGGGATGCTCTTCCAGCGGCCGAACCCGTTCCCCATGTCGATCATGGACAACGTGGTCGCCGGGGTGCGGGCGCACAAGATGGCCAGCCGCAGCGGGATGAAGCAGATCGCGGAGCAGCGGCTCACCGAGGTCGGCCTGTGGAACGCGGTCTCGGGCCGGCTCAAGGACTCGCCGTTCCGGCTCTCCGGCGGGCAGCAGCAACTGCTGTGCCTGGCCAGGGCGCTGGCCGTCGATCCCGAGGTGCTGCTGCTCGATGAGCCCACGTCCTCGCTCGACCCGCTCGCCACCGAGTCGATCGAGGCGCTGATCGGCACGCTCACACCGAAGATCACCGTGGTGATCGTCACCCACAACCTGGCCCAGGCCCGCCGGGTCGCCGACAGCACCATGTTCCTCTACCAGGGGCACATGGTGGAGCACGGCGATACCGAGCAGGTCTTCGAGAACCCCGCTCACGAGGAGACCGCCCACTACGTGGGCGGCCGCTTCGGCTAGGCGAGACCCTCCCGGGCGGAAGGACCGCAACTCCTCCCGCCCGGGGGCAAGAACCGCGCGCGAGCGCGGACCTCATCGCACGCGCCGCGTGCGAGTCGTATAGCGCACGCGTAAGCGTGCATAAGCAAAAGGAGTATTCCCCGGTGGCCAAAAGAATCCGCTTGGTGTGCACAGCGGCCGCCCTGGTCCCGCTCACCCTGCTGGCGGCTGCCTGCAGCAGCAGTACAAGTACAACGCCGCCGAAAGCTGCGCCCCCGGCTGCCAACGCGTCGGGCAAGTCGATCTCCGAGACCGGCAGCACCCTGCTGTTCCCGCTGTTCGGCGACTGGCAGACGGCCTACAGCACCGCCAATCCCTCGGTGACCATCACCTCCGGCGCCACGGGGTCGGGCACCGGAATCGCGGATGCGAGCGAGGGCTTGGTGAACATCGGCGCTTCCGACGCCTACCTCTCCGCCTCGGACCTCATAAAGTACCCGGGGCTGCTCAACATCCCGCTGACGGTGGCGGCACTCACGGTCACCTACAACGTGCCCGGGGTGAAGTCGCTCAACCTCAACGGCCCCGTGCTCGCGGACATTTACACCGGCAAGATCACGACTTGGAACGCCTCGGCAATCGCCGCGCTCAACCCCGGCGTGACACTGCCGTCCACGACGATCGTCACGCTGCACCGCGCGGACAGCTCGGGCAGCACGTTCCTGTTCACGTCGTACATGAACGCCCAGGACCCGAGCCTCTGGCCGTCCAGCAATGTCGGCACCACGATCACCTGGCCCACCGTGCCCGGCGCGCTCGCAGAGACCGGCAGCGGCGGCATGGTGAGCGGGTGCGGCAGCACCCCGGGCTGCATCGCCTACATCGGGGTCAGCTACGAGTCCAAGATCACGGCCGCCGGCCTGACCTGGGCAGCGCTGGAGAACAAGGCCGGCAAGTACACGTTGCCGACGGCGTCGACGATCAGCGCGGCGCTGGCCAGCTTCCCGGCCGCCCCGGCCAGCGGCGCCGAGACGCTGATCAACACCTCGGCGGCCGGCGGTTACCCGATCATCAACTACGAGTACGCGATCGTGAAGAAGACCCAGCCGAGCGCGGCCGAGGCCACGGTGGTCAAGGCGTTCCTGTCCTGGATCCTCGTGACGGGCGACACCTCGACGTACCTGTCCTCAGTCAACTTCCAGCCGCTGCCGTCGGGCACCCAGACGGTGGCAACGAGCCTGGTCAACTCGATCACGGGCTGACCTGATGGCAACCACTGCACCGGCTGTGCCGGGCGGAGGGGCGGGCACCCCGTCCCTCCGCCGGCCGGGCGCCGCACTCCGCAATTTCATCCGCAACGGCGGCCTGATCCGCTGGCTCGGCCGCGGCGGTGCGGTCATCCCGGTGCTCATGCTCGGGTTCGTGCTGATCACGCTGATTCTCAAGGCGATCCCGGCGATCAGGTTCAGCGGATTTGGCATCTTCACCGGAACGACCTGGAACTTCGGCGCCCAGTACGCCGCGCCGGTGACGTCGGACGGGCTGACCCACCTGGCCGGCGAAAAGTTCGGGGCGCTGCCGGAGATCCTGGGCACGCTGGCCACCTCGGCGATCGCGCTCATCATCGGGGTCCCGGTGTCTATCGGCGCGGCGCTGGCGATCGTGGAGCGGCTGCCCAGGCGGGCGGCCAACGTGATCGGCATCTTCATCGAGCTCCTGGCAGGCATCCCGAGCGTGATCATAGGGCTGTGGGGCGCGCTCACCTTCGGGCCGTTCCTCGCCCACCACATCTCCCCGTGGATCGCCAGCCACGCACCCGACGTGCCGGTGCTCAGCTTCTTCCGCGGCGATCCAGGCAACGGCGAGGGCCTGCTGACCTCCGGCCTGATCCTCGCGGTCATGGTCATCCCGATCATCGCGTCCACGTCGCGCGACCTGATCCGCGGCGTGCCCATCCTCCCGCGGGAAGGCGCGATCGCGCTGGGCATGTCCGACGCGGAGTGCGCCCGCCGGGTGACCCTCCCGTGGGTTGGCGCCGGCCTCGTCGGCGCGGCCGTTCTCGGCCTGGGCCGCGCGCTCGGCGAGACCATCGCGGTCGCCATGGTGTGCGGGGTCGCGCTCGGCTCGCTGCCGACAAACCTGTACGGCGCGATGGTGACGATCGCGGCCAACATCGTGCAGAACCTGGACACCGCGATCACCGACCCGATGGACGTCAGCGCGTTCGCGGAACTGGCCCTGATCCTGATGGTGATCACGCTGGCGGCGAACGTGATCGCGCGGCTGCTGGTGCGCCGGGTGTCCGGCACCGCCCTCCCCGTCGGAAGGGGGCTCTAGCGATGAGCGCGGCGCAGGCCGCGCGGGCGGACGGCGGCCACGCGGCTGACTGGCCGGACGTGCCGGTGCGAAGGAAGATCGGCAACATGGTGTTCTGGGTGCTGTGCGGGATCGGCCTGCTGGTGGTGATCGGCCCCGCGGTCTGGCTGGCCGGCGGGGTCGTGGTGCGCGCGGTCCCGCACTTCCAGTGGAGCGTGCTGACCACGAACACCACGGCCGGCGACGCCGGCGGGCTCAGGCAGGCCATCCTCGGCACGCTGCTGATCACGGTGGGAGTGCTGATCGTCAGCGGCACGATCAGCGTCCTCACCGGCATGTACCTGGCCGAGTTCGCGGCGGGCCGCCACCGGACGATCTTGCGGGGCGGCTACGAGGTGCTGTCCGGCATCCCGTCGATCGTCCTCGGGCTGGTCGGCTACCTGACCCTGGTCATCGGCCTGCACTGGGATTTCGGGCTGCTTCCCGCCGTGCTCGTGCTGTCGGTGATCACGATCCCGTACATCACGAAGGCCACCGAGACCTCACTGCTGCAGGTGCCGGTGTCCTACCGCGAGGGTGCCGAGGCGCTCGGCATCGCGCCCTCGTGGACGCTGCGCAAGATCGTGTTTAAGTCCGCCCTGCCCGGGATGATCACAGGCATGCTCGTGGCGGTCGCGATCTCGGTCGGCGAGACCGCGCCGTTGCTGTACACGGCCGGGTGGACCGACCTGAACCCCTCGGTGCAGCTGACGCACGCACCGGTCGCGTTCCTCACCTACGCGATCTTCAACTTCTGGGACGCCGGGACCACCTCGGGCCTGATCCTGTCCTACGACGCCGCCCTGATCCTGCTGGTCTTTGTCCTGCTGATCATCATTCTGGGACGGGTGATTGTCGCGATCTCCCGGCGTTATGCGGAGTGATCGGCGTGCCGGGGGCCAGCGGAGAACCGGTTCAGGCGGGGGGAAGCAGGTCAGCGTTCGCGCGGTCCCGCGCGGCTGCTGGTGGCGGCGGCCAGGAATGGGAAGGCCCGGGCAGCGGCATGGGTGCGGGTTCGGTGGCCGACGGCCGCAGCGGCGATGACGAGCCCGCGCGGCCCGCGATCGCGGTGCTCGCGGACCGCATAGCCGCCTCGCTCGTGCACCACGAGCCGGGCTGGCGGCTGCCGCGGCACACCGCCCTGGCCCGCCGGTACAACGTCAGCACCGCCGAGATCGACGCGGCCGTGGACGAGCTGTCCACCCGGCACCTTGTCCGCCGCCTGCCCGACGGGCAGCTGTACCGGGTCAGCCCGGCCGAGTACCTGATCCCGATCGAGGGCGTGCCCGGGCTCGGCTCACGCGCCGACCCGATGGGCGGCCAGCTCGCCTGCCGGAGCCGGCAGGCCTCCTGGCGCCGGGTTCCCGAGGACATCGGGTGGGTGCTCCGGATCCCGCCCGCGGAGCCGGTCGGCGTCATCAGGATGCAGTGGACGGCGAACGGTGAGCCGGCCGCTTTCTGCACGACCTACGTGCTCAGGGAGATGGCCGGCCCGTTCATCGGCAGCCAGGGCGCCGGCGGGCCCCAGGGCGTGACCCTGCTGCCGATCACGGCGCCGCCGGTCCCGCCGGGCCCCGAGCACGGCGATCCCGCGCCCGTCGGGGAGGCAGGCGCCGTGCACATCGAGATGCAGCCGCCCCCGCCATCGGTGGCCAGGAGCCTGCGGCTGTCCGCCGGCCAGCCGGCCGCGCTGGTGACCGTGCGGTTCGACGATCCGCGGGAAGGCAGGCCGGTCGCGCTGACCGTCGGGGTGTTCCGGCCGGACCTGTTCCGGATCGTGGTCGAGTCCGGCGGTCATCTCCCGGCCGAGGGCGGTGACCGGAGTTTCTCCGCGGCCTGGACACACGCGGTGGAGGACTGGGAACCTTGACCCGATATGCGTTACTCCGCAGCAGGTCAGGCCGGCCGCATGCCGGGGCGCCCGTACCCCGCCCCGAGGGATGCCCCGCACCACGGCGAGTTAACTGCTGTCATCGTGCTGGTGCTGCTGCTGGCGCACCTGCTGCTCGCCCAGCTGGCGCTGCTGCTCACCATGGCCCTGTCCGCGACCGACCGGATCGGCCGGTGGCGGCCGCAGTGGCTGGCGGCCCCGGCCAGCGCCGGGCTGCTCTGGGCGCTCGCCGTCGGCCCGGCCCGCGCCGTGACGGGCTTCACCGCGGGGCCCCGGCAGGTCCTGGGGTACCTGGGCGGGATCGGCGGGCACCCGGGGCACCTGCTGCACCTTTCCGGCGCCTACGCCGGGCTGGCGCACTGGCTGCCTGAGCAGCTCCCGCTCGCGCTGATCCTGGCCTCGGCCGAGGCCTTCGGGCTGTGCCGGCTGCAGCGGCGGCTTGGCCGCGGGCACGCCTCGAGGCCGGGCCTGCTCGTGGCGGCGCGGCGGCGGGCCACCGCGGGATCGCTCAGATCGGGAGCGGGCGTGGTCACCAGGGATGGCTGCTGCGTCGGCGTCGACGTGGCCACGGGACGCCCCGCGGCGATCTCCTGGCTGGAGGCCGAGGGAGGGGTGCTGTGCGCCGGGACGGCCCCGGCCGAAAGCGGCTTCTCGCTGGCGCACGCCGCCGCCCGGCGGCGCAAGCCGGTGATCGTCGTCGACCTGGCCGCGGCCCCGTGGCTGGCGGAGTCGCTCGCCGCGGTGTGCGCCGAAGCCGGCGCGCCGTTGTCGCGCTTCGGCCCGGACGGGCCGGGGTTTTACGAACCGCTGCGCGGCGGTGACCCGGCGCGCGCCGCGGCGCTGGTCATCGGCATGATCGACTGGACCGGCGTGGGGGACCAGCAGCGCCGGTCCTGTGCGGCCTACCTGACCGACGCGCTGGCGGTGCAGTCCGCCGCGCCCGCCGGCCGGGGGGCGCCGCTGCTCGACGACCTGGCCGGCCTGCTGACCCCGGACGGGCTGCGCGAGCGCGCGGCGCAGATCCCCGCCTATCATCCGCGCCGCGACGTGCTGGCCGACCGGGCGGCCGTCTCGGCCGGCCTGCTCCAGGCCGATCCCGGGACCGCGGCCGCGCCCGCCGCGCAGCTGCCCCGGCTGCGCTCGTCGGCACTGGGCCGCTGGCTGCAACCCGGGCCGCCAGGCGCTCCGCGGGTCAGCCTGGGGCAGGCGGTCAGGGAACGGGGAGTCGTGCTGTTCTCGCTGGACCGCAGCGTCCATGGTGATTCCGCCGCGATGATCGCCGGGCTCGCCGCCGCCGACCTGAAGGCTGTCTGCGGCGAGCTGGCCGGCATGTCGGTGCCCGGGGACAGCCTGGCCTGGATCAATGGCTGCGACCTCCTCGGGCGGCGGGTGGTGGCCGATCTTGTCGGGCTGGGCCGGGGCGCGGGGATGGCCGTTGTGCTCAGCACCGCGTCCGACGCTGCCGCGGGCGACCTGGTCGCCGACGTCAACGTCCTGGTCGCGCGCGGTCCGGCCGCCCCGGCGCTCGCCGCCGCATTCGCCGGCGGGAACGGCGCCCGGGCCGATGCCGCGCGCG
>JASHPR010000204.1 GCA_030038015.1 Streptosporangiaceae bacterium | reverse complement strand
GCCGCGGGAGCCGACCAGGGCGTCGATCGCGGCGCCGAGCGGCTCCGGGTCGTCCCTGCGCGGCCTGCGGCCGGGGCGGCTGCGGGCTGCGGGCTCGCCGGACGCGTCCCGTTCTGGATCCTGGGCCTGCGGGCGCGCAGGCCGGTTCCCCCTGGCCAGGGCGTCAGCCTTCGCCCTGGCGAGGGCCTCGCGGGCGGCCCGCGCCATGGCGGCATCGTCAGGCACGCCAGACCCCCCCGCCGGACACCTCGAACCGCTGGCCGGCCAGCCGCGCGGGCACGTCGTCGGGCACGGCGGCGGTGACCAGGACCTGCTCGGCACCGGAGACCAGCGCGGCCAGGGCTTCCCTGCGGCCGGCGTCCAGCTCGGCGAACACGTCGTCCAGGATCAGCACCGGGTCCTCCCCGCCGGAGCGCAGCAGGTCGCAGGCGGCCAGACGGAGCGCGAGCGCGAGCGACCAGGACTCGCCGTGACTCGCGTAGCCGCGCGCCGGGAGCTCACGGACGCGCAGCTCGAGCTCGTCCCGGTGCGGGCCGACGAGGCAGACGCCGCGCTCGAGCTCGGCGCGGCGCACCCGGGCCATGGACTGCCGGAGCCGTTCCGCCAGGGCCGCGCGGTCGGCCGGCGGCTCGTCGTTCTCGCGGGCGCCGGCCTGCCGGTAGCTCATCCCGGCCGACAGGTCCCCGCCGGACACGGAGGCGTACGCCTTGGCCAGCAGCGGCCTGAGCGCCGCGGTCAGCTCCAGCCGGCCGGCGGTCAGCTCCGTGCCCTTGGCCACCAGGTGCTCATCCCAGACCTCCAGCGCGGCGGGGGCGCCGTCGCCCGCCGCGGTGAACCTGGCCGACTTGGCCGACTTCAGCAGCGCGGTCCGCTGCCGCAGCACCCGCTCGTAGTCGGCCCGGACCCCGGCAAAGCGCGGCCTGGTGGCGACCAGAAGATCATCGAGGTAGCGCCGCCGCTGGTCGGGGTCTCCCTTGACCACGGCCACATCTTCAGGGGCGAACAGAACGCACCGCAGCGTGCCCAGTGCCTCCCGGGGCCGGGGGAGCGGCACCCGGTTCAGCCGAACCCGGTTCGCCCTGCCCGGGTTGATCTCGATCTCGACCAGGCTGGCGCGTGCCGCGGAGGCGACCGCGGCCCGGACGATGGCCCGCTCCGCCCCGTGGCGGATGAGCGGGGCGTCGGTGGCGACCCGGTGGCTGCCGAACGTGGCGACGTACGCGGCCGCCTCCACCAGGTTGGTCTTGCCCTGGCCGTTCGCGCCGGTGAAGGTGGACACGCCCGGCGCCAGCTCAAGGTCCGCAGCGGCGTAACTGCGGAAATCGGTCAGCGCCAGCCTGGTCAGGTGCACTCCTGCGACACTAATGCAGCCCTGGCGGCGCCTGCGCGCCTTCGGCCGCCCGGGGCGGGCCCGGTCACTCCGTCGGCCGGGCGCTGAGGACCGAGCGCACCTTCTCCAGCAGCGCCCCGGCGGTGAACGGCTTCTCGATGACCGCCGTTCCCTCCCGGCCAAGCTGCTCCAGGCTCGCCTGAGCGACGGCGTAACCCGGCATGTGCAGAACGCGCATTCCGGGGCGGATCCCCGCGACCCGCTCCGCCAGCCCCGCACCCGACATCCCCGGCATCACCGAGTCGGTCAGCAGCAGGTCAAAACTGAGCTCTGGCGACGACACCAGCGCCAGCGCCTCGGCGGCGTCCCGCGCCTCCACCACCTCATAGCCGCCCTTGCGCAAGATCCGTGACGTGATCGCCAGCACCCCAGGCTCGTCATCCACGACCAGGATCCGCCGCCCGGGAAGAAGCACCGGAACACCGCGCGCGCGCCTTCCCGCGACTCGATGCTCACGCCGCCGCCGGCCTGCACCATCACGCCGTAGACCGTCGCCGGCCCCGGCCCGGTGCCCCGCCCGGGCGGCTTGGTGGTGAAGAACGGCTCAAAGGCCCGCGCCGCGACCTCCGCGCTCACCCGTCGTGCGCCGCGGAGCAGGTGACCAGACCGATCAGGAATGGAGAAGCGCGCGCCCCGGGCCGCAGCTAGCGTGACCGCCATGGGCCCGACCAGACCATGACGTCAGGAGTGATCATGACCGGATCTTCCACCCAGGGGATCAAGACCGTGCTGCATCCCGTTTCCGACCTGGCGACAGCCAAGGCGGTGTACGCCGCCCTGCTCGGCGTACCGCCGCAGACCGACGAGTCCTACTACGTCGGCTTCGAGGCCGCGGGCCAGCACATCGGGCTGGTGCCAGGCGGTGGGCCGCAGGGCATGACCGCGCCGGTGGCCTACTGGCACGTGCCGGACATCGAGGCGAAGCTGGCCGAGGTGACCGCCGCGGGCGCCGCCGTGAAGGAGCCCGTGCGGGACGTCGGCGGCGGCCGCCTGGTGGCCACCGTCACCGACCCCGATGGCAACGTCCTCGGGCTGCTCCAGGACCGATGAGCGCGGGCGGAGACCGTGAACGCGGCCCGGCGAGCGGCAGCGGCTCAAGCTGGCCACCCAGATGGCCGGGAAGGGCGGCGTCTACGTCCTCGACGAGCCGACCGCCGGCCTGCACCTCGCCGACGTCGAGCAGCTGCTCGGCCTGCTGGACCGGCTTGTCGACTCCGGCAAGTCGGTCATCGTCATCGAGCACCACCAGGCGGTGATGGCGCACGCCGACTGGATCATCGACCTCGGCCCGGGCGCCGGCCACGACGGCGGCCGGATCGTCTTCGAGGGCACACCCGCCGACCTCGTCGCGGCCCGCTCCACCCTCACCGGTGAGCACCTCGCGGCGTACGTCGGCACCTGGCCGAGGCCGTCGCGGACACCGTGAGGGAAGTTCTGCCGCCTCGTGGGCACCGTGAGGGAAGTTCTGCCGCCGGTCCCGGCTCGTCCCCGTGAACCGGGAACGGGGCGTGGGCGGCGGGGCCTACGTGCCCAGGCGGATGGGCATCAGCAGGTACATGTAGTCGGGCTGGCCGTCGGGATCGGGCTTGCCGGTGATCAGCGCGGGCTTGCCAGGCTCGGTGAACGACATCCGGACCGTGTCCGAGTCGATCGCGGCCAGCCCGTCGAGGAGGAACTGCGGGTTGAACGCGATCGACAGCTCGTCGCCGTCGAATCCCGCCTCGAGCACCTCGACGGCCTGCGCTTCCTCGCCGGTCCCCGCCTCGAGCACAAGCTGCCCGGTCGTGAACGCCAGCCGGACGGCGGTGTTGCGCTCGGCCACCAGGGCGACCCGCTTCACCGCCTCGGCCAGCACCGAGGTGGACAGCTCGGCCGTGGCGCTCGCGTGGGTGGGCAGCAGCGCCTTGTGCCGCGGGAACTCCCCGCCCAGCAGCCTGGTGGTCGCCCGCCGCCCGCCGCCCTCGAACCCGATCATCCCGTCGCCGGCTCCGGATCCGCCCTCCGGGCCGTTCTCGCCGGGCAGGGCGAGGGCGATCGCCACCTCGGCGCCGGACGTGAGCGACCGCGCGGTCTCGGCGAGCGCCCTGGCCGGGACCAGGACCGCGGCCGAAAGGTCCGGCCTGGCCGGGTTCCACCGCAGCTCACGCACGGCCAGCCGGTAGCGGTCGGTCGAGATCAGGGTCAGGGTGTCGCCCTCGATCTCAATCCGCACCCCGGTCAGCGCCGGCAGCGTATCGTCGCGGCCCGCGGCGGTGGCCGACTGGCTGACCGCCGAAGCGAACGCATCGCTGCCCACCGTCCCGGCGGGAGGCGGCATCTCGGGCAGCGCCGGGTACTCATCTTCCGGCATCGTCAGCAGCGTGAACGTGGCACTGCCGCAGGACAGCACCGCCTTACCGCCCTCCGCGGTGATCTGCACCGGCCGGGCGGGCAGGCTGCGGCTGATCTCGGCGAGCAGCCGGCCTGAGACCAGGGCGCTGCCTCCCTCCTCGGTGGTCACCGGGACCGTGGCCTGTGCCGACACGTCGTAGTCGAAGCTGGACAGCGTGAGGTCGGCTCCGGCGTGCAGCCGCATCCCGGCGAGCACGGGCACGGTGGGACGGGACGGAAGGGCGCGGGCGGTCCACGCCACGGCGTCAGCCAGAACGTCACGCTCAACCTGGATCTTCACAGGGAGCTGCCTCCTGATCGCTCGGTCTGCTGGCCCCGGCGGGCAGGGATGCTGGGCTCGGGGTGATCCAGCCAGCCTGTCCGCGAGGCTCTTACTTTTGGCTTGTCTTGAGTTAAGGAAAGAAAAGCAGTCGTCGTAGGGTCGGTGGATCCTGGGGACATCCGCAGCCTCTGCAGGTCACCGGCGCCGGCGGCGTCCACAGTGCCTGTGGCCGCCCGGTGCGCGCCGGCGCCCTGGGCTGTGGGCGCCCCGCGGTCGCCTTCCAGACGTGATCTGGTTACCCCCCGGTCTTCCGGAGTTTTCCTCCGCGACCCGGGGTCTGTCCACATGCTTATCCACAGCCTGTGTGCGCTGATTGTGCCCGCAGTCACTGGTATGGGAACCTTCGCCGCGCAGTCACCCGGACAGCGCTTGCTGCTTGATCCGGTTGGTGAGCTCGGTGACCTGGTTGAAGATCGACCGGCGCTCGGCCATCAGCGAGCGGATCTTCTTGTCCGCGTGCATCACCGTCGTGTGGTCGCGGCCGCCGAACTGCTGGCCGATCTTGGGCAGTGACAGGTCGGTCAGCTCACGGCAGAGGTACATGGCGATCTGCCGCGCGGTGACCAGGACCCGGGACCGGGAGGTCCCGCAGAGGTCGTCGATGGACAGCCCGAAGTACGAGGCGGTCTGGCCCATGATCGTTGATGCGGTGATCTCCGGCCCCTGCGCCTCGGGGATCAGGTCCTTCAGCACGAACTCGGCGAGCTGGAGGTCGACCGACTGACGGTTCAGGCTCGCGAACGCCGTGACCCGGATCAGCGCCCCCTCCAGCTCCCTGATGTTGGTCGAGATGCGGCTCGCGATGTACTCGAGGGCGTCCGGGGGCGCGTTGAGCCGGTCCTGCACCGCCTTCTTGCGCAAGATGGCGATCCGCGTCTCCAGCTCGGGCGGCTGGACGTCGGTGAGCAGCCCCCACTCAAACCGGCTGCGCAGCCGGTCTTCCAGGGTCACCAGCCGCTTGGGCGCGCGGTCGCTGGAGATCACGATCTGCTTGCTGGCGTTGTGCAGGGTGTTGAACGTGTGGAAGAACTCCTCCTGGGTCCCTTCCTTGTTCTCCAGGAACTGGATGTCGTCCACGAGCAGCACGTCCACGTCGCGGTAGCGGCGCCGGAAACCGTCCTGCTTGCCGTCCCTGATCATGTTGATGAAGTCGTTGGTGAACTCCTCGGAGCTGACGTACCGCACCTTCACGCCCTGGTACAGGCTCTGGGTGTAGTGGCCGATGGCGTGCAGCAGGTGGGTCTTGCCGAGGCCCGAGTCACCGTAGACGAACAGCGGGTTGTACGCCTTGGCCGGCGCCTCGGCGACGGCGACGGCGGCCGCGTGGGCGAACCTGTTGCTGGATCCGATGACGAATGTCTCAAAGGTGTACTTGGGGTTCAGCCGGGCCTGGGCCGGGCGTGGCGTGCCGGGAGGCGCACCCGGCCCGAACCCGGCTGGGCCGTGCGGGCGCCCGTCGAGCCCGGGCCGCTCCGGCAGGGTCTCTCCCGCCGGGATGCCGTCGCCGCGGCCGAGC
>JASHPR010000203.1 GCA_030038015.1 Streptosporangiaceae bacterium | reverse complement strand
GCCGGCCAGCCCGCCCTGACCACGCTGGGCCTGATGACCGTGCTGATCGGCGTGTTCCTGCCGATGACGGACTTCTTCATCGTGAACGTGGCGCTGCCGACCATCGACCGCGACCTGCACGCCCCGGCCGGGATGCTGCAGCTGGTGGTCGCCGGCTACGCGATCGCCTACGCGCTGCTGCTCGTCGTCGGCGGCAGGCTCGGCGACGCCGTCGGCCGCAAGCGGCTGTTCATGGCCGGGATGGCGGCGTTCACGGTGACGTCGCTGGCGTGCGGCGTCGCCCCCGGGATCGGCGCGCTGGTGGCCGCGCGGGCGCTGCAGGGCGCTGCGTCGGCGATGATGCTCCCCCAGGTGCTGTCCACCATCCAGGCCACCAGGTCAGGCCCGGCCAGGGCCCGGGCGCTCGGCAGCTACGGCGCGACCGGCGGCATCGCCGTCGTCGCCGGCCAGCTGCTCGGCGGCCTGCTGGTGTCCGCCGACATCGCCGGGACGGGCTGGCGGCCGATCTTTCTGGTCAACGTGCCGGTCGGCATCGCCGGCATCGCGATGGCCGCCCGGCTGGTGCCAGACAGCCGTTCCGACGACCCGGCGCCGGTCGACCGGCGCAGCACGCTGCTGCTCGGCTGGGCCACGCTCGCGCTGCTCATCCCGCTGACCGAGGGCCGCTCCCTCGGCTGGCCGGCCTGGACGGTCGCGCTGCTGGCCACCGCGCCGCTGGCCGCCGTCGCCTTCGTCCGGGCGGAGCGCGCCCTGGAGAACCGGGGCGGGGTGCCGCTGGTCCCGATCTCGCTGCTCCGGGTGCCCAGCATGCGCCGTGGGCTGGCGCTCGCGGTTCCGTTCTTCACCGGGTTCGGCGGCTTCATGTTTGTGATCGCGCTGACGCTGCAGGACGGCAGCGGGATCTCCGCCCTCCGCGCTGGGCTGATCCTCGTTCCCATGGCGCTGGGCTTCCTGGGTGCCTCGCTGTCGACCGCCAGGCTGCTGCCCAGGTTCGGCCGGCGGACCCTGACCGCGGGTGCGCTGATCCAGTCGGCGGGGCTCGTCGCCGTCATCGGCGAGCTGGCCAGGTCCTGGCCGCATCCGGCAGCGCTGTGGATGGCGCCAGGGATGCTCGTGCTCGGGGCCGGCCAGGGCCTGATCATGAGCCCGCTGTTCGGGACGGTGCTCTCCGAGGTCCCGCCGCGGAAGGCGGGCGTGGGCAGCGGCGTGCTCGCCACGACCCAGCAGACCTCGCTCGCGCTCGGGGTGGCCACGCTCGGCAGCCTGTACCTGACGACGGCCACGCCGGGCCTGCTGGGCCCGGCCGGCGCGGCGTCGGTCATCCTCGGCATCCTGGTGCTCAACGCGCTCGCGGTGGCCGGGATGACCAGGGGCCTGCCTGCCGCGACATAGCAGGTGCGGCGGCAGAGCAGGTGCCAGCCGGGGAGAAGAGTGGTGGCCCGGCGGCCCGCGCCGTGCCAGCACTCCTCCCGCGCCCTGCACGGCCGGGAGCGCGGCGGCCTCTGTCAGGCGGGCCCGCATGGTTCGGCGTACGGTGGCTGATGCGGTGAACCCGAGGCGAGAGGGGACCGAGGGTGGGCGTCGTCGGGTCGGCGGTCGGGCCGTCCCGGGCGGCCGGGCAGCGGCAGGCCCCCTCGGCAGCCACCGCGCCAGCGCTGGTCCTGTGCTGTTACCTGCTCGGCGCGGCGGCGGTGACCTGGCGGCTGTGGGTTGATCCCGCCGGGCGGGTGCAGGTCGGTGATCTTAACGACGTCGACCTGTTCGCCTGGTACCTGCGGTACGCGGCCACCGCGGTCAGCCATGGCAGGCTGCCCGCCCTGGTGACGACCGCCCTGAACCCGCCGCAGGGCGTCAACCTGATGTGGAACACATCCTTCCTGCTGCCCGGGATAGTGCTGGCCCCGGTGACGCTGCTGGCCGGCCCGCAGGCCAGCCTTACCGTCGTGCTGACGCTGGGCCTGGCCGGGTCGGCGGCCGCGCTGTTCTGGGTGCTGCGCCGGTGGGGTGCCAGCATCCCGGCGGCCGCTCTGGGCGGCGCGGTGTACGGGTTCTCGCCGGCCCTGATCAACTCCGGGATGGGCCACTACCACCTGGTGCTGGCTGTCCTGCCGCCGCTGCTGGTCCACGCGCTGCTGCGGCTGCTCACCGGCCGCGGCAACGCGGTGCGAACCGGCGCCTGGCTCGGGCTGCTGGCCGGGGCGCAGGTGTTCACCGGGGAAGAGCTGCTCGTCTACACGGCCGTGACCTGCCTGGTGCTGACGCTGGTGCTCGTTGCCCAGCGGCCGCGGGCCGCGCTGGGGCGCGCCGGCCCGGTCGCGCTCGGGCTGGCGGTGGCGGTGGCGGTCGCCCTGCTCATCTGCGGGCACGCGCTGTGGGTGCAGTTCCGCGGCCCGCTCGCCGAGCACAACGCGCTGCTGTCCTCCTGGTCGAGCAATCCCGCCTACTTCGTGACGCCGGGTGGCAACCTGGTCTTTCACACGCCCGGCAGCGCGGCCGCCGTGGCCGGCTTTCACCTGGGCCCGCCCGAAGTCCTCGCCTACCTGGGCTGGCCGCTGATTGCCGTCCTGGTCCTCGCCGCCATCTGCTTCTGGCGGGATCCGCGGGTCCGCGCCGCCGCGGTGACGTTCGTGGTGCTGGAACTGTGCAGCCTCGGCGGAGGCCCCCAGCCGCACGTCTCCGGGCGGCTGCTGCCATGGCACTGGCTGCAGGGCCTGCCGGCCCTCACCTCGGTGCTGCCGGACCGGTTCGCGATCGTCGCCGACGGCGCGGCAGCCGCTCTGCTGGCCTTCTCGCTGGACCTGGCGCGCTCGGCGGCCCGGGACCGGGGCTGGCGGGCCGCGGGCATCCCAGCGGCGGTCGCGGTGCTGGCGGTCGTGCCGCTGATCCCGCTGCCGTACCAGGCGGCCCGGCTGCCAGCGGTCCCGGCCGGCTGGCAGGCTGCCTTCGCCAGGCTGCGGCTCGGACCGGACGCGCCCGTGCTCATCGTGCCGGTCCCGAATGTGTGGCACACGATGGCGATGCGCTGGCAGGCGGACACGGGTGAGCCTGGCTCGATGATCGGCGGCTACTTCCTGGGGCCCACCCCGGGCACCGGGCAGGCAGCCTTCGGCCCCGGCCCGGCCAAGCAGATGGCCGAAGGCATCGACATCCTCTGGGCCGGAGCCGGAAGCGTCAGCCGCCCGGCTCTCGCGCAGATCCGCGGCGCGCTGGCGTACTGGCGCCCGGCCGCGGTCGTCGCGGTCACCAGCCCGGGCGCCCCGGTCGCCGGGGCCCTGATCGCGCTGCTCGGCAGGCCCAGCTTCCGGGCAGGTCTCGTGGTCGCGTGGCGGCAGCGCCAGCGCGCCGGTTAGGCAGCGGGGATTCTGGGAGCACCCGGGGACACCGGGGCGGCGGGCAGACGCCGCGCGTGGAGGCCCGGCCATGCGGTGGCCGGGTGGCTGGGTGCCTGGGTCCCGGCATGGACAAGCCCGGGCCAGCGTAGCCCGGGCTTGAACAGGACCCCGGTTGCACGGAATCACATCGTGGAGGTGGCGGGAGTCGAACCCGCGTCCTTCAGTACCTCACCAGGGCTTCTCCGGGCGCAGCCTGCCCTGCTTATTTCTCAGCCCCGGCGGTCATGCAGGCCAGCCGCCGAGCGGGCTCAGCCGCTGTCAGATGTCCCGCCTGGTCCCGCGGCCGGGCCAGACGGTGGATCCTCCTAGCTGATGCCAGACACCGGGCCGGAGGCCCTCCCGGGCTGACAGCTTCTAGCTAGCGGGTTAGGCCGCTAGGGCGAAGCTAGTGCGCGTTGAGTTGGCACTTATTGTTGTGCGGCCACAGGATTTACGAGGTCGTAGTCGCAACCCTCGGCCCGCTTCCCCTGGATCAACCACCGAAGTCGAAGCCAGTCACCCCCTCTTGAGTTGTACCGCTACGGTACCCGAGCGGCTTATCTGAGGAAACAACGCGCGCGGCCCGTCTATGCCTGGGCCGCCGGATCCGCAGCCGGAGACGAGAAAACCCCCGTGGGCGCTGGCGGTGGCCGAAAGTGCGCCCACGGGGGCTGACCGGCAGGGTCGGGGCCGGTCTTAAACGCCGGGCCTCCCCCGAGATGAGACCCGGTCCTCATCACGACGACTGGGCCGCAACCCCCCAAGCGGCACCCCAGTCACTAGGTAAGACGTCATCCCGCATCGCTGTGGTTGCTCCGCGTTATCAAAATGCGGGCAACGATACGGTCACGATCCTGCTTGCAGCTCGGTCAGGAACTGGCCCGCCAGCGGCGCCGCCGAGGTGCCGGCCGACCTGGTCAGCTCCAGCACCGCAAAGGCGACGTTGCCCTGGAAGCCGATGAACCACGCGGCCCGCAGGCCCGTCCCGTACGGGGCGCTTCCCACCTGCCCGTAGGCCGGGGCGGTGCCGACATCCGCCGCCTGGCCTGCGCCGCTGGTCACGGTCGACCGCATCAGCGTCTGCAGCGCAGAGACAACCTGCGTCCCGAACGGGACCGTCGGGGTCAGCCCGGGGTCGGGCGGGTCGGTCACCAGCGACGGCGCGTGCCAGGTCCCCGACTGCACCACGCCAGCGGCGATGGCCATATCCAGCGGACTTACCTGAACGCTTCCCGTCCCGATGGAGTCTTCGGCAAGCTCGGCCTGGTTGCCCGGCTCCCCCATGCTGCCGGCGAACGCGCTGAGCGGCAGCTGCCATGGCTTGCCCAGGCCGAAGCCGGCGGCCGCCGCCTCAAGGTCCTTGGCGGACAGGCGCAGCGACAGGCCGGCGAACGCGGTCGAGCAGGCGTTGGCGAAGTCGGCGCGGAACGTGCCGCCCGCCGGCACCGGCGGGTCGTTGGTGAAGTCCTCGCCGCCCACCGGGTTCGAGGCCCCGCACGGGATCTGGCTGTTCACGCCGATCAGGCCGGTGTTCAGCAGCGCCGCCGTGGAGACGATCGTGAACGCCTGGCCGGGTGGGTACTTGCCGGCCAGCGCGTCGACTGGCGGCATGCCGCCAACGTCGCGCTCCGCGACCGCGATCACATAGCCGGTGGTCGGGGAGATGGCCACGATCGCCGCCGAGCCCGACGCCGACTGCAGCGCCTTGCTGGCCGCGTCCTGCACGCTCGCGTCGATGGTGGTGTGCACGTCCGTGCCCGGGTGGCCGGGCCACCGCTGCAGGACGGAGACCACGTGGCCTGCGGCGTTCGCGACCACGACCTCGGTCGTCGGCGTGCCGACGAGCGTGCGCTGGAACGACTGCTGCAGGCCGGACAGGCCGACGGTGGTGCCCGGCCGGTAGGGAATGCCCTCCTGCTGCAGCAGGCTGGCGGCCTCGCCGCCGACCTGGCCAGAGATGGCGCCGGCGGTGCTGCCGAAAAGCCTGAGCCGCTGCCGCTGGACGATGAGGCCCGGCACCCGGGACAGCCGGCCGCTCAGCCGGTGGTAGCCGGCCGGGGTGAACCTGACCAGCTCGAGGAACCCGGCGCCTGGCGCCTCGGTGATCCAGCCGAGCACCTGACCCGGCGGCAGCCCGGTCGCGCTGGCCAGGGCGTCCGCGGTTTCCGCCGGATCCCGCAGCTGGTCGGGCACGACCCCGGCCGTGTACACCAGCGAGGCGGGAGCGAGCGGTTTCCCCTCCGCGTCGAGCAGCTGGGCCCGCCCCGGCATGGAGCTGATCACCGCCAGGCGCAGCCCCGGCTGCAGGCCGGGAGCGATGACCGCCGGGCGCCATATCACCTTCCAGCCGGAGCCGGCCCGCCGCAGGCTGAAGGAGCCGCGGTAGTTCCAGGGCGCACCGCCGCGGCCGAGGTCGACGGACGCGTCGAACTGAGCCGAGGCGGTGTCGCCGTGCTGGCTGACCGACGCCATGGCCAGGGTGAGGTCGGCCGCGCCCAGGTCGGTGTAGGCACTGTGCAGCGCCGCGGCGACGGCCACGGGCGCCCCGGTCGTCAGCGCCGCCGCCGCGCCGTACTGGCCGTTCTCCCAGGCGAACAGGAAGGCCTGGACGGTCGGCTCGGCGGTCGGCTCGGGCGTCGCCCAGCCCAGGGCGACGCCGAGCAGCAGCAGCGCGGTTGCGCCGGCCGCGGCAACCAACCGGACCCGCGCAGAGCGCGGGTGAACCCCACCCACCCGTGTGTCCCCGACTCGCTTGTCACCGGCCCGGGCTCCCCTTGCCCGGGCCCCCCTGGCCGATGTACCCCGCCCAGCCGGCATGCCCTCCCTGCCCGCCCTCGGAGCGGGCTTGCCGGCGTGCGCGCCCCGGCTATGCGTGCGGACCATGGCCGAGCGCTCCGCTACCTTCTCCGCCGCAGGGCACGGTCAACCTCTCTGGCAGCGTCCCTGCGCGCTAGCTCGTGGCGCTTGTCATAGGTCCGCTTGCCGCGGGCCAGAGCCAGCTCGACCTTGGCCTTCCCGTCTTTGAAGTACAGCGAAAGCGGGACCAGAGTCAAGCCACGCTCCGCGGTGGCCACGGAGAGCTTGTCGATCTCCCTGCGGTGCAGCAGGAGCTTACGGGTGCGGCGCGGCTCGTGGTTGGTCCACGTGCCGTGGGTGTACTCGGGGATGTGCACGTTGTGCAGCCAGATCTCGTGGTCGCTGATCTGGGCGAACCCGTCGGTGAGCGAGGCCCGGCCCGCCCGGAGCGACTTCACCTCGGTGCCGGTGAGCACCAGCCCTGCCTCGTACACGTCCTCTATGTGGTAGTCGTGCCGTGCGCGGCGGTTCCTGGCGATGACCTTCGTGCCCTGCTCGGATGTCACATTCCCGCCCCGCGCATCACACGCGCAGGTAACGCCGGAGGGTGAGGAACGAGGTGGCGCCGGTCAGCACCACGCCGAGGATCATTGCCAGGAGGATGACCTCGACCAGGTCCGTGCTCGTCAGCTGCACGTTGAATGGAAAATACTGCTGCAGGGTATCAAGCCACAGCGACTTCACGGCGACGAGCAGGCCAGATGCCACCAGCCAGCCGATCAGTCCGGCGATCACGCCCTCGACGAGGAACGGCAGCTGGACGTAGAAGTTGGACGCCCCCACCAGCCGCATGATGCTGGTCTCCCTGCGGCGGTTGAAGGCCGACAGCCGGATCGTGTTGGCGACCAGCAGGACCGCGGCGATGATCAGGATGATCGCGATGACGACGACCGCGTTCCTGGCCCCGTCCAGCAGCTTGTAGAACCTGTCCAGAATGGCCGCGTTGTCCACGATCTGGTCGACTCCGGGCTGGCCGTCCACGCTCTCGGTCACGATCGTGGTGTCGGCCTGCGTGTTCTTGAGCCTGACCTCGAAGGAGTTGGGGATCTCGCTCGGGGTGACCGAGCTCACCATGCTGGGGAACTCCGACTTGAACTGCGAGTAGGCGGCCGGCTGGGACACGTAGGTCACGCTCGCGACCTCGGGCAGCGACACCAGCGTCTGGTGGATGTTGGCCAGTTCCGCCGCCGTTGCCGGCCCGTTCCTGGTGCACTGCGGGCTGGAGCTGGTCCTGGTGCACAGGTAGACGGAGAGCTGGACCCGGCCCTGCCAGAAGGTCCTGGTCTCATTGACCTGCTTGACGAAGAGCAGGCCGGTGCCGAGCAGCGACAGGCTGATCGCGACGACCACCACCAGGGCGATCGTCATCGTCAGGTTCCGCCGGAGGCCGATCCACACCTCATGGAAGACAAACTGCGCACGCATTGTGGCTGATCCCTCGGTCGTCTGCCAGCGGCCGGTCAGTAGGCCTGGCCGTAAACCCCGCGCGACTGGTCCCGCACCACCTTGCCGTATTCGAGCTCGATGACGCGCTTGCGCATGGAGTCCACGATCGCGGCATCATGCGTGGCCATGACGACCGTGGTGCCGGTCCGGTTGATGCGGTCAAGAACCTTCATGATCCCGATGGACGTCGCGGGATCGATGTTCCCTGTCGGCTCGTCGGCGAGCAGGATCATCGGCCGGTTCACAAAGGCACGGGCCATGGCCACGCGCTGCTGCTCACCGCCGGACAGCTCATCGGGCATCCGGTCGCGCTTGCCCTCAAGGCCGACAAGGTCGATCACCTCGGGCACGACCTTGCGGATGAAGCGCCGCGGCTTCCCGATGACCTCCAGGGCGAAGGCGACGTTCTGGTAGACGTTCTTGCTCGGCAGCAGCCGGAAGTCCTGGAAGACACAGCCGATCCTGCGCCGCAGGTGGGGCACCTTCCAGTTGCTGAGCCGCGCCAGATCCCGGCCCGCGACGTGGATCCTGCCCTCGGTCGGGCGCTCTTCCTTGAGCACCAGCCTCAGGAACGTCGACTTGCCAGATCCTGAGGGCCCGACCAGGAACACGAACTCGCCCTTCTCAATGTCGAGGCTGACGTTCTCCAGGGCGGGACGGCTCTGATTCGGGTACGTCTTGGTCACGTTGTCGAAGTGGATCACGGCCCATCACACGGCTCGACGAGTTGCGGACTGCCGGCCACGGCGCTTGTCGCGCCCCGGTTTGGCCATCGGACAGTCTAGGGGGGAAACTGGCTTAGAACGTCCAACATCGTCGAAGTGACCGGGTAGGCGCCGGCCCGGAGGGAACGTAAATGAGCTGCGAGCACCTGATCTGCGCCCAGTGCGCCGGACCGGTGGCCGAAGGCCGGTGCCCGGTGTGCGCAGCGGCACGGGCCCGGATGCACCACCATGGCGGGCCCAGCATGACCTTGCCGCTTGTCGCCGTGGCACTGATCGCGCTGCTGCTGATGTTGCTGGCCCTGCACCTGATGCACTGACGGGCCCCCGGCACGGGCCGGGCACCGGACCCTGCGGGCCGGTTTGCGGCCTTTGCGGCCTCTGTGTGCTGGAGCATGCCGCTTACGCGGGGTAACGCCCGGCTACGTACGGCGGTCACGCGCGGTCACGACCGGACGTACAGTCACGCGGATATCACAAAAGCATCCCAGCCTGGGACTATTCCTACCGTTGCACTGGACCACAGGGGCCCGGCGTGCTGCAGTGAGCAATACCGATTACATGGTGTGACGCCGGCGAGCCGCCCCGAGGGGAACCGAGGCCCGTCGGTCTTGCCATCTTGGCCCGAGCGCCCGGAAGGAACCCCCAGATATGTGGTCAGTGTCCGCGCGGCTACGTCGATCACGACCTAGGCTCCACCTTCGGCTACTGGCGGCAGGCGCTGTGGTGCTGGCGCTGGTCGCGGCCGGGTGCAGCAGCAGTCCCAGCAGCCCGTCTTCCGGGACCACCCCGGTCACGGGCGGCACCGCGGTATGGGCGGAGCCGCCGGCGACCTACCCGACGTACGTCTTCCCGTACCTGGACAGCGCCAACATCAGCAACGTGAACCTGTTCGACTTCCAGTACCTGATGTACCGGCCGCTGTACTGGTTCGGCCAGAACGGCCAGCCGGAGGTGGACTACTCGCTGAGCCTGGCCAACCCGCCGGTGGTCAGCGGCCGGACCCTGACGATCACGCTGAAGCACTACATGTGGTCCAACGGCACCCAGGTGACCGCGCAGGACGTGATGTTCTGGCTGAACATGGAGCTGGCCGAGCCGGCCGACTACGGCGCCTACACCGGTTTCCCGGCGAACATGACGGACATCCACGTGGTCAGCCCGACCGAGCTGCAGATGACGATGACCAAGGCGTACTCGCTGACCTGGATGGTGTACAACGACCTGAGCCAGGTCACCCCGATGCCGGCCGCCTGGGACCGGACCGCGTCGGGGCCGTCAAGCTGCGACACGACGGTGAGCGACTGCCCGGCCGTCTACAACTACCTCAACACGCAGGCCCAGGACCTGACCGGGTACGTGACGTCCCCGATCTGGGGCATCGTGGACGGGCCGTGGCGGCTGAGCGCGTTCAACGCCGACGGGCATGTCACGTTCGTGCCGAACAAGTCGTACTCGGGCCCGGTCAAGCCGAAGCTGGCAGCGTTCGAGGAGGTGCCGTTCACCACGGACGCGGCCGAGTACGACGTGCTGCGGTCGCCGAGCGCCAGCACCAA
Source organism: Streptosporangiaceae bacterium (assembly GCA_030038015.1). Lineage (GTDB taxonomy): Bacteria > Actinomycetota > Actinomycetes > Streptosporangiales > Streptosporangiaceae > JASHPR01. The sequence goes on along the minus strand of JASHPR010000203.1, from coordinate 17,463 downwards.
GATCGACGTCGGTTACCTGCCGGACCAGGACGCCCCGGCCAAGCCGTCCAACGCGGCGGTGGGCTCCAACCCGGTTTCGGGCTACACGCTGGACCCGCTGTACCCGTGGGGCATCGACTACTACGCGCTGAACTACCAGTCCACGGTCGGTGACCACGGCGCCATCTTCAGGCAGCTGTACTTCCGGCAGGCGCTGGCCTACCTGCTGAACCAGTCCGCGATCATTGCCGGGCCGCTGCGCGGGTACGGGGCGCCGACCGTCGGGCCGGTTGCCGCCACCCCGGCGACCAAGTGGCTGTCGGCGCAGGGCATGTCGGGCAGCCCGTACCCGTACAACCCGGGCAAGGCCAAGTCGCTGCTGACCAGTCATGGCTGGAGCGTGAGCCCGGGCGGCACCACCACCTGCACCGACCCGGCCAAGTGCGGACCCGGGATCACCAAGGGCACCGCGCTGAGCTTCAACTTCCTGTACCTGACCGGGACCTCCTGGGTCCAGTCGGAGATGACCGAGCTGCAGTCCAACGCGCTGGCGCTTGGGATCAGGCTGAACCTGGAGCCCAAGCCGCTCAGCGACGTGCTCTCGGTGGCCGGCGGCAACTGCGTGGTCGTCAAGTCCCCGTGCAACTGGGACATGGCGAACTGGGGCTTCGGCTGGTCGTTCTCCCCGGACTACCTGCCCACCGGCGACCAGCTGTTCCTGTGCGGGGCGGTCGCGAACTCCGGCGGGTACTGCGATAGCACCAACGACTCGCTGATCAACCAGACGCTGACCAACAGCAATCTGCAGCTCTTCTACAACTGGCAGAACTACCTGGCGCCGCTGCTGCCGGTCGAGTACCAGCCCAACGCGGCCTACACCCTGACCGAGGTCGCCAACAACCTCAAGGGTTACTTCCCGCAGAGCCCGACGCTCAGCATCACCCCAGAGAACTGGTACTTCGTGAAGTAATTTGCGACGTAACAGGAAACGGGCGGCCGTCCCAGCGGGGGCGGCCGCCCGTCTGTCCCTGGCGTCGGCCCTGCGCCGCAGCGCAGCCAGCGGCGGCCGGCGGCCGCCTCGCTACAGGCCCTGGGTCCGCAGCCAGCGGATCTCGGCGTCGATGAAGTCGTCGATCTCGCCGTCCATCACGGCGGTGGTGTTCCCGGTTTCCACGCCGGTCCGCAGGTCCTTGATGTTCTGGTAGGGGTGCAGGACGTAGTTGCGGATCTGCGTCCCCCAGCTCCCGGCGTGATCCCCGCGCAGCTCAGCCATCTTCGCCTGCTGCTCCTCGCGCTTGCGCTCGAGCAGCTTCGCCTGCAGCACCGCCATCGCGCTGGCCCGGTTCTGGATCTGGCTGCGCTCGTTCTGGCAGGAGACCACGATCCCGGTCGGCAGGTGGGTGATCCGCACCGCGGAGTCGGTGGTGTTCACCCCCTGGCCGCCGGGGCCGCTGGACCGGAACACGTCGACCCTGATCTCGTCCTCGGGAACCTCGATGTGGTCCGCCTGCTCGACGACGGGGATCACGTCGACCCCGGCGAACGAGGTCTGCCTGCGGCCCTGGTTGTCGTACTTGGAGATGCGGACCATGCGGTGCGTGCCGTGCTCGCCGCGCAGCGTCCCGTAGGCATAAGGGGCTTTCACGGCAAACGTGGTCGACTTGATCCCCGCCTCCTCGGCGTAGGAGGTGTCGTATATCTCGGTCGGGTAACCGTGCCGCTCGGCCCAGCGCAGGTAGATCCGCCGCAGGCCTTCCGCCCAGTCGGCCGCATCCGCCCCGCCGGCCTGCGCGTTGATGGTGACCAGCGCCTCGCGGGCGTCGTACTCCCCGGAGAGCAGCGTCCTGATCTCCAGCTGGTCGATCTCCTTGCGGAGCGCAGCAAGATCGCGGGTCGCTTCCTCCCTGGCCGCGTCGTCCTTCTCGCTCTCGGCCAGCTCGAACAGCACCGCGGTGTCGTCGAGACGGCGGTGCAGGCTGTCCAGCCGGGCCAGCTCCCCGTCGAGGTAGGACAGCCGGCGGGTGACCGCCTGCGCCTGCTCCTGGTCCTCCCACAGCCCGGGCTGCCCGGCACGCTCGCGAAGCCCCTCGGCTTCCTTCCGCATCGCGTCCGGGCCGAGGACCGCTTCAACGCGGGCGAGCTTCGACGAGAGTTCCGAGATTTCGCCCGCAGGGTCCGTAGCCATGCCGGAAAGCCTACGTCAGGCTGGCATGTCCGCTTGTTGCCGCGGCCGGATCCATGGAAGCTATCGTTTGCAGGGAAGACAAACGTTAGCCAGGCCAGCCCGAAAGGATCACCATTCCCACCGAGACCGGCCAGACGGCCCTCACCCTCGAGCGGATCCAGGCAGCCGCCGCCCGGCTGGCCGGGATCGCCCACCGCACCCCGGTGCTCACCTCCGGCACGCTGGACGCCAGGTGCGGCGCCCGCGTCTTCCTCAAGGCCGAGCCGTTCCAGCGCGGCGGGTCGTTCAAGTTCCGCGGCGCCTACAACCGCCTCAGCCTGCTCGACGCGGACGAAAAGGCCCGGGGCATAGTCGCGTATTCCTCGGGCAATCACGGCGCCGCAGTGGCGCTTGCAGCCTCGCTGCTGGGCATCCACGCGGTGGTGGTGGTCCCGCAGACCGGCTCGCCCGCCAAGCTGGCCGCGATTGCGGGCTACGGCGCCGAGATCCGCCGGTACGACCCGGCCACCGAGAGCCGCGAGGAGGTGGCCGCCGCCATCGCCGCGGAGCGGTCGCTGACGGTGATCCGGCCGTTTGACGACTACGACATCATGGCCGGCCAGGGCACCGTCGGGGTGGAGCTGGCCGAGCAGGCGGGCGAGCTCGACCTGGTGCTCGTGCCGGTCGGCGGCGGCGGCCTCGCCGCCGGCGTCGGGACGGCGGTGAAGAGCCTGCTCCCCGGTGCCGCCGTGATCGGGGTCGAGCCAGCCGGCGCCGACGACACCAGCAGGTCGATGCGCGCGGGGCACCGGGTGCGCCTGGACGTGGTGGACACGATCGCGGACGGCCTGCGGGCGCAGGCACCCGGCGAGCTCACGTTCCCGATCAACCAGCGGCTGCTCGATGACGTCGTCACCGTGGCGGAGGCCGCGATCGTGGACGCCATGCTGTTCAGCTTCGCCAGGCTCAAGGTGGTCGTCGAGCCCAGCGGCGCGACCACGCTGGCCGCCCTGCTCACCGGTGCGGTGCGGGCGCACGGCCAGAGGGTGGCCGCCGTGCTGTCCGGCGGCAACATCGACCCGGCTGACTTCGCCCTCCTCGCCGCACCCCGCCTGCCCGGCTGACCCGGCGGCGGCATCTGGCCGGCCGCGTCTAGCCGGGCAGCGCGCTGGCGGCCACCAGGGTGCGCACCGCCCGCACCGCGACCGACAGCGTCGCCACGGTGAACCGGTCGGTCTCCCATATCTCGGTCAGCGTCTGGCCCGCCCTGCGCACCGCGGACTCGTTCCGCTGCACCCAGGCGGCCAGCCGGTCCTCCGGCCTGCCGGGCCCGGTCATCTGGAGGACGTCGGCGGCCAGCGCCGCGTGCGCGCTGTACAGGTCGTCGCGGAGCGCCGCCCGCGCCATCGTGTTCCACCGGTCGTCGCGGGGCAGCGCGGTGATCCGGTCCCGCAGCCTGGTGATCTGCAGCCGGTCGGCCAGGTCGAAATACACCTCGGCGGTCTCCTCGACCGGGCGGTCCGTGCTGGAGGCGATGTCCACGATGTCGAACGCCGAGTACGCGGGGACCATGGCGGCGACCCGCTCGGCCAGGCCGAGCGGCACGCCGCGCGAGGTGAACGCGTCCCGGCGCTCGTCGAACCCGGCCAGGTCGCTGCCGGTGAGCAGCTTGGGCAGGCCGGAGCCGACGGTCAGCACGCCGCCGGCCAGGAAGTCGATTGTCCCCTGGATGTCGAACGGCGGGCGGCGGTGGTGCAGCAGCCACCGCGCCGCCCGTTCGGTCAGCTTGCGGCCCTCCAGCGTGAGCAGGATCTGGGCCGAGGTGTCCACCTTGCCGTCCAGCGCCTCGACCTGAGCCCAGAAGCCGGCCATGTCGAACACGTCCCGCGCCACCAGCCAGGCCGCGGTGATGTCGGGCACGGACGCACCGGTCTCCTCGTTGAGCCTGAACGCGAAGGTGATCCCTGATCTGTCGACCATGTCGTTGATCACCGCGGTGGTAATGATCTCCCGGTGCAGCCGGTGGCCCGGCATCCGGCTCGCGTAGCACTCGCGCAGCGGCTCGGGGAAGTACCCGGTCAGCACGCGGCGCAGGTAGAGGTCATCGGGCAGGCCGGAGGCCAGCACCTCCTGCGCGGCCGCGATCTTGGTCTGCGCGAGCAGGACCGAGAACTCCGGGTTGGTCAGGCCGGTGCCGGCCGACCGGCGCTCGGCGATCTCCTTGTCCCCCGGCAGCACGTCGAGCCTGCGCCGGATCCGCCCGTCGCGCTCCAGCTTGCGGATGTACCTGGCGTACACGTGCAGCATCTGCGGTGCCTGGGCCCGGGCCGCGGCGAGGACCCGGTTCTGCAGGTAGTTGTGGTTGAGCACCAGGCCGGCGACCTCGCCGGTCATCTCGTGCAGCAGCCTGCCCCGGCCGGCGGGCGACAGCTCGCCGCCGGAGACCACGCCGTCCAGCAGGATCTTGATGTTGACCTCGTGGTCCGAGGTGTCGACCCCGGCCGAGTTGTCGATGAAGTCGGTGTTCACCAGGCCGCCGCCGAGCGCGTACTCCACCCTGGCTTCCTGGGTCAGCCCCAGGTTCCCGCCCTCCCCGACGACCCGCACCCGGAGCTCGGACGCGTCCACCCTGACCGCGTCGTTGGTCCGGTCGCCCGCGTCCGCCTGCGTCTGGCCGGTCGCCTTGACGTACGTGCCGATCCCGCCGTTCCAGAGCAGGTCGACGGGGGCCCGCAGCACCGCGGAGATCAGCTCGTCCGGCGGCAGCGCGGTCACGTCCGAGTCGAGGCCGAGCGCCGCCCGCGCCTGCGGCGAGACCGGCACCGACTTGGCCGACCGCGGCCACACGCCGCCGCCCTCCGAGATCAGCGCGGTGTCGTAGTCGTCCCACGAGGAGCGGGGCAGCGCGAACAGCCGCTCCCGCTCGGCGAAGCTCACCGCCGGGTCGGGACCGGGATCGAGGAACACATGCCGGTGGTCGAACGCCGCCACCAGCTTGATGTGCCGGGACAGCAGCATGCCGTTGCCGAACACGTCCCCGGACATGTCCCCGATCCCGACCACGGTGAAGTCGGTCTCGTCGACGTCGATCCCCATGGTCTGGAAGTGGTACCTGACGGACTCCCAGGCGCCCCGCGCGGTGATGCCCATCTTCTTGTGGTCGTACCCCTCGGAGCCGCCGGACGCGAACGCGTCCCCGAGCCAGAACCCGCGGCCCTTGGCGATCTCGTTCGCGGTGTCCGAGAAGGTCGCCGTGCCCTTGTCGGCCGCGACCACGAGGTAGACGTCGTCGCTGTCCCTGCGGACCACGCGGGCCGGCGGGACCACGCGCCCGGCCTCGATGTTGTCGGTCACGTCGAGCATCGCGCTGATGAAGCTCCGGTAGCAGGTGAGCACCTCGCCCAGGTAGGCCTCGCGGTCGGCAGGCTCCGGCAGCTGCTTGCAGACGAACCCGCCCTTGGCGCCGGAGGGGACGATGACCGAGTTCTTCACCTCCTGGGCCTTGGCCAGGCCGAGGATCTCGGTGCGGAAGTCCTCCCGGCGATCCGACCAGCGCAGCCCGCCCCTGGCCACACGGGCGAACCTGAGGTGCACGGCCTCGAACCTGGGCGAGTAGACGAACAGCTCGAACGCCGGCCGGGGCGCCGGCAGGTCGGGCACTCTGGCGGCATCGAGCTTGACCACGAGATACGGGGCCCGTGGGTGCGGCGGCGGCGGCTCGGTGAAGTAGTTCGTCCGCAGCGTCGCGCCGATCAGGCCCCAGTAAGCGCGCAGGATGCGGTCCTCGTCGAGGCTGGCGACCTCGTCGAGCTCTCCCCTGATCTCTTCGGTGATGGCCTCGCTGCGCTCCTCCTCCCCCTGCTGCCGGTCCGGGTCGAACCTGGACTCGAACAGCCGGACGAGCAGCCTGGTGATGGTGATGTTGGAGCGCAGCGCCCCCTCGATGTAGTTCTGGCTGAACGTGCTGCCCACCTGCCGCAGGTACTTGGCGTAAGCGCGCAGCACCACCACCTGCCGCCAGGTGAGGTGGCCGTCGAGCACCAGGGCGTTGAAGCCGTCGTCCTCCACGTGCCCATGCCACAGCGCGGCAAGCGCGTCGGTGACCAGATCCTTGACCGACGCGACGGACGACGGCACGCGCGGCGCGAGTTCCCTGCCCGGCGCCCCCCGGCGCAGCCCGAAGTCGTAGATCCAGAACGGCTCGGCCGCCTCGAACTGGTACGGGTGCTCGTCGACCACCTCCACGCCCATGTTCTGCAGCCGCGGCAGCACGTCGGTCAGCGTGATCGGGGATCCGCTGCGGTAGATCGACAGCCGCCACACCCGCTGCTTTGCCGGGTCGGCGTGGCCGGGCTCGTCCGCCGGCGGGTCATCGATCGGCACGCCGCCCACGTAGCTCTCGGACTCCCACAGGTCGAAGGCGACGCTCTCGCCCGACTCGCGGAGCCTGAGGATCTTCTCCAGGTCATCCACGGCGACGCTGGCGGGCACGTCGCTCTTGAAGGTCTCCGGGATCTGGTCGGGGCTGCACATGGCGAGCACGGCCTGCGCCCGCTCCTCGCCGAGCTGGCAGACCGCCTCCTCGGCCAGGTCGTCGTCCCAGGACCGGACGGCGGCGGCCACCTCGGCCTCCAGCTGCGCCGCGTCCACGTCGGGCAGCAGGTGGCCGCGCTTGGCCCGCACCACGATGTGCAGCCGCGCCACCGGCGACTCGCCGACCATCACGCTGTAGTCAACCGACGCGCCGTCCAGCGCGCCCACCAGGATCTCCCGGGTGCGCAGCCTCACCTCGGTCGTGTACCTGTCCCTGGGCAGGTAGAGCAGGCAGGACATGTACCGGCCGTACACGTCCTTGCGCAGGAACAGCCGGGGCTGGGTGCGCTCGCGCAGCCGGAGCACGCCCTCGGCGACCGGGATCAGCTCACCGACCGTGGTCTGGAACAGGTCCTCACGCGGGTAGTTCTCCATGAACTCGGCGAGGTCCTTGCCGTCGTGCCCGCCGGCGGCAAAGCCGAATGCCGCCAGCATCTCGGTGAGCTTGCGCCGCAGCACCGGGATGCGGGTGATGCTCTCGGTGTACGCGTCGTGCGTGTACAGGCCGAGGAACCGGTACTCCCCCGTGACCTCCCCGGCCGCGTCCAGCCGCTTGACCGCCACGTAGTCGAGGTAGCTCGGCCGGTGCACCGTGGAGCGGGAGTTCGCCTTGGTCAGGATCAGCAGCTGCGGGTCGCGTGCCCTGGCCCGCACCTCGGGGGGAAGCGCCGCGAACGACTTCGAGCCGGCCCGGTCGTGGCGCAGGATGCCGAGCCCGGTGCCGGGCACCCCGCGCAGCGCCATCCCGTCCGCCCCGCCCACCAGGTCGTACTCGCGGTAGCCGAGGAAGGTGAAGTGGCCGTCGGCCAGCCAGCGGAGCAGCGCCTCGACCTCGGCGGGCGACTCGTCGCTCGACGGGGCCCTCCCTTCGGGCGCCATGGCCACGTGCTCGGCCAGCTGCACCGCCCGTGCCTGCATCCTGGGCCAGTCCTCGACCGCCACCCGGACATCGCCGAGCACCCGCTCCAGGTCGTGCTGGAGCGCCGCGGCGGCGCCGTCGGGCAGCCGCGCGATCTCGATGTGCGTCCACGACTCGGCCATCTCGTCGTGCGCCGGCCGGTCCCCGTCGACCAGCCCGATCACCTCGCGGAGCGATCCGCTCACGTCCCTGCGGACCCGCAGCTGGGGATGCACGATCAGATGCGTGGCCACGTCGTGCCTGCCGAGCTCCATCCGCACCGAGTCCACGAGGAACGGCATGTCGTCGGTGACGATATCCACGACGTCCCTGGCGGGGGCGCAGGCGGCGGCCTCGCCGCGGCGGACCCGGACCAGGGCGCGCCCCTGCGGGCGGTAGGCGGCGAGCCTTGCCTGCCCGATCGCTATCGCGGCGAGCCGCTCGGGCCCGGCCGCGACGAGGTCTTCCAGGGCGACGTGCCGGTAGTAGGCGCGCAGGTAACTGAGCATGTCGCCAACGCCTGCGGCACCGCCTGCCGCCGCCTTTGCCAGCAGGGCGTCCTTCTCGTCCATCGGACTGCCGTCAGCCATCGGTTCCCACTCCCTTGTGTCCCGCTGTGCTGTCCCGGGGGGGCGTGCGGGGGCGGAGCCCCCCGCAGGTGCCGCTACAACCAATCTCGCAGCTCCCAGAGCAGCGGGTAATACCGCATCGGCACTCTCTTGCGCAGAAACGGCGCCCCCGTCGACCCGCCCGTGCCGCTCTTCGTCCCGATTTGCCGCTCCACCATCGCCACGTGCCTGGCCCGCCACAGCCCGGCAAGCTCGTCGTGGGTCAGCAGGTCTTCGGCGAGCTGCCACAGGTCATCGTGGCTGGCGCGGTCCCTGGCGACGGTGACCAGCGACGCCAGGACCTGGTCATCGGCCGCCGCCGGCAGGCCCCTGGCCGTGAGCAGGTCAAGGTAGGCATCCCACAGGGTGGGCTCGGCGAGGCGGCGGGCGAGGCGGTCCCGCTCCTCGTCGCTGAGCGCGCGGAGCCGGGTCACGAACGCCGGATCCTTGGCGCCGGACAGGAACTCGAGCTCGCGGAACTGCACCGACTGGAAGCCGCTCGCCGGGGCAAGGGCGGCCCGGAACTCCAGGAAGTCCTGCGGTGTCATGGTCTCGAGCACGTCGACCTGGCTGACCAGGAGCCGCTCGATCACATGCACCCGCTGCAGCAGGTGCCTGGCCCGCCACGTCTCGGCCAGCGACATCGCGTCCCTGGCCGCGGTCAGCTCGTGCAGCAGCTGCTTGAACCACAGCTCGTAGGCCTGGTGCACGGTGATGAACAGCAGCTCGTCGTGGGCAGGCGGGATCGCCTGCGGCAGCTGCTGCGCCAGCAGCTCGGGCAGCCGCAGGTAGCGGCCGTAGGTCAGGCGCCCGCCCTCTTCCCCGAAGCTCCGCCCGGTCAGCCCGCGCTTGTGGCTCGTCGGCCTGGTCACCCGGCGGCTCCCGGCACGAAGGACGCCAGCACCTCCGGGTTGGCCAGCGCATCCGGGTCGGCGGCGTCCGCCACCGGGGTGCCCAGGAGGATCTTCCTGACCGGCACCTCGAGCTTCTTGCCCGACAGCGTCCTCGGAATGCCGGGCACCTGGTGGATCTCGTCGGGGACGTGCCGCGGCGACAGGCCGGACCGCAGCCCCGACCGGATCCGGTCGGCCAGGCCGTCGTCGAGCTCGCAGCCGTCGGCCGGAACCACGTACAGGATCAGCCGGCCCTCCTGGCCCAGCCTGCCGGTGTCGATCACCAGGCTGTCGGCCACCTCGGGCAGCGCCTCCACGATCCGGTAGAACTCGCTGGTCCCCATGCGCACGCCGCCGCGGTTCAAGGTCGCGTCGGACCGGCCGTAGATGATGCAGCCGCCGTCGGGCAGCACCATGATCCAGTCGCCGTGCCGCCACACCCCCGGGTACTCGGCGAAGTAGCTGTCCCGGTAGCGCTCGCCCCCCGGGTCGTTCCAGAACCCGACCGGCATCGACGGCATGGGCTGCGTTATCACCAGCTCCCCGACCTCGCCCACGACCGCCCTGCCCGCCGCGTCGTAGGCCTCGACGCTGGCGCCCAGGCACCGCCCGGAGATCACGCCCGCGCGCACGGGCAGCAGCGGGCAGGGCCCGACGAACCCCGTGCACAGGTCGGTGCCGCCGGAGAACGAACCGAGGATCAGGTCGCTGTTGCCGGTGGCCACCGCGTCGTAGACCCAGCGGAACCCCTCCGGGGGGAGCGGCGACCCGGTCGAGCCAACGCCGCGCAGCCGCGACAGGTCATGGTCGGCCGCAGGCCGCAGCCCGGCCTTCATGCACGCCAGCAGGTAGGGCGCGCCGGCGCCGGCGTAGGTAACACCGGCCTCGCCGGCCAGACGCCACAGCGCATCGGTGGACGGGTAGCCGGCGCTGCCGTCGTACAGCACCACGGTCGCGCCCACCAGCAGGCCGCCGATCAGGTAGTTCCACATCATCCAGCCGGTGGTGGTGTACCAGAAGAACGTGTCGCCCGCGCCGAGGTCCTGGTGCAGGGCCAGAGCCTTCAGGTGCTCGAGCACGATCCCGCCGTGGCCGTGCACGATCGGCTTGGGCAGCCCGGTGGTGCCCGACGAGTAAAGCACCCACAGCGGATGCCCGAACGGCACCTCCTCGAACTCGGGCTCGCCCGCCCCGTCGCCGCCCGGCAGCGCGTCCCAGCCCAGCTCTGGCACCCCGGGCGCGCCCGGCGGGCCCGGCTGTGCGGTGCCCCCTGGCTGTGCGCCGCCGCCCCCGGCCAGCGCCCGGTAGTCCACCGTGATCACGCCCTCCAGGCTAGGCAACTCGGCGACTATGTCGGCGACCTGCTGCCGCCGGCCGAACCACGTGCCGTTGTACGGGTAGCCATCGGCCGCGATCAGCACCTTCGGCGAGATCTGCGCCAGGCGGTCGATCACGCTCCGGGGGCCGAAGTCTGGTGAGCACGATGACCATATGGCGCCCAGGCTGGCCGCGGCGAGCAGGCCGGTCAGCGCCTCGGGGGTGTTGGGCAGGTAGGCAGCGACCCGGTCGCCCTTGGTGACCCCGAGCGCGCGCAGCCCCGCGCGGACCCTGGCCACCTCGGCGGCGAGTTCGGAGTAGCTCAGCGTTCCATTCCGTCCCGACTCCGACCGGTAGATCACCGCGGTGCGATCCGGGTGGGTCTGCGCCGTCCGCAGCGCGTTGCGCGCGTAGTTGAGCATTGTCCCGTCGAACCAGCTCACGTCCGGCATGGGCCCGCCGGACAGCACGGGCCCGCGGCCGCGGCGGCCGAGCACGCCGAAGTGGTCCCAGATCGATGCCCAGAACTCCGCGGGCTGCGCCACCGACCACCGCCACAGCTCGTCATACCCGGACAGGGCGGGCCCGTGGCCGTCGGCCAGCCAGGCGGCATAGCGGGTGATCCTGGCGCCGCTGACGGATCGCTCGCTCGGCCGCCAGAGCGTGTCCCCGTAGTCGCGGCCAGCGAGCGCGGCGATGTCCGCCGAGCTAGCGGCGGTGATCTGATCGTCGGATGGCATAGGCATCAGCATGCGGCGTCCGGTGCCTCCCCGCAACGGCGGCCCCCGCGGGGCCGCCGCGCCTGGGCAGCGCGGCCTGCGGGCCGGTCAGCCGGCCGACACCGCGCTGGTCAGCCTGTCGATGGCACCGACCACGGACCTGGTGTCGGCGAGGTCGTCGAGGACGGCGTCCGCGCCAGCGTCGCGCAGCTCGCCAGCGCTCGAACGGCCGCTGGCCACCGCGACGCAGCGCGCGCCGCCGATCCTGGCCACCTCCACGTCCCTGGTCGAGTCGGCGATGTAGACGGTCGAATCCGCGCCGATGTCGGCACCGTACTTCTCGGCAGCGCGGCCCCGGGTGCTGAGCAGCTGGGCCCCCTTGGGATAGATCTCGGAACCGTAGCCGCCGATCTCGAAGTCGAAGAACGTGTCCAGGCCGAACGCCCGCAGCTTGGCGATCGCGTTCGGCCGGATGGTGCCCGTCAGCACGGACTGGACGACGCCGGGCAGGCTCGCCACGGCGGCCACCGCCTCCCTGGCCCCCGGCAGCGCCCGTCCCTGCGCGGGGAGCAGGTCCAGCCGGGAGCCGAACGCGGTGGCAAGCTCCAGCGTGTACCTGCCCAGCAGTTCCTGGCCGCTGGCGTCGGCCCGGTCAGGGACGCCTCGGGCGCTGGCGTCGTTCAGCGCCAGGGCCTCGAAGAAGATCTCGGAATCCGTCCGCCCCACCGTCTGCGGCAGGGCCACGAGCGGGCGCCCGGTCACGCGGCGGAACGCCTCGGCATAGGCCTGTCTGGAGACTCGGGCCACGTCGACGAGGGTGAGGTCGATGTTCCACAGAACCAGGCGGTAGATGGGGAGCCTCCGGTTCGCCAATCGTGACAGCTGTCGTGGGACGCCAGCCAGGCCGCGCGTTCGCCACGTACCTTGAGCCTATCCGTCCCGGCGGGCTTGCGACGGTATGTCCCGCGGCAACCCGGTCTCCGTTCAGCCCATGTGCGGGTAGCGGTGGTCGACGGGCGGCACGAACAGCTCCTTGATCGCCCGGGCATTGACCCACCTGATCAGGTTGAAGATCGAGCCGGCCTTGTCGTTGGTGCCGCTCGCCCTTGCCCCACCGAACGGCTGCTGGCCGACCACGGCGCCGGTCGGCTTGTCGTTGATGTAGAAGTTGCCGGCCGAGAAGCGCAGCGCGTCCGTGGCTTCGGCTATCGCCGCCCGGTCCTGCGCGATGATCGACCCGGTCAGGGCGTAGGGAGCGATGTCCGCCGCCTGGGCCACGACGCCGGCGTAGCCCGCGTCGTCGAACACATGCACGCCGAGAATCGGCCCGAAGTACTCGGTGGTGAAGATCTCGTCGGCAGGATCGCTGCCCTCCAGCACCGTCGGCCGCACGAAGTACCCGTCCGACCCATCGGTCTCGCCGCCGGCGAGCACCCGGATAGACGGGCGGGTCCTGGCCCTGGCCAGGGCATCGGCGTGCTTGGCGAAGGCTCTGCCGTCGATGACCGCGCCCATGAAGAGCGACAGGTCGGACGCCACGTCGCCCATGGTCAGCGAGTTCACCGCGGAGACGAGCTGGTCTCCCATCCGGTTCCACACCGAACGCGGCACGTAGCCGCGCGATGCGGCGGAGCACTTCTGGCCCTGATACTCGAAGGCTCCCCGCACCAGCGCCGTGACCAGCACGTCAGGGTCGGCCGACGGGTGAGCGATGACGAAGTCCTTGCCGCCGGTCTCGCCGACGAGCCGCGGGTAGCCGCGGTAGCCGGCGATGTTCTCCCCGACCGTGCGCCACAGGTGCTGGAACGTCCCCGTGGACCCGGTGAAGTGAATCCCGGCCAGGTCGGGATGGGGCACCGCCACGCTCGAGACCGCACGGCCGCCGCCGGTCACCAGGTTGACCACCCCGGGCGGCAGCCCGGCCGCCTCGAGCACGCGCATCAGGTAGTGCGCGGCGAGCTGCTGGGTGGGGGATGGCTTCCACACCACGACGTTGCCGAGCAGGGCAGGCGCGGTCGGAAGATTCCCGGCGATCGAGGTGAAGTTGAACGGGGTGATCGCCAGGACGAAGCCCTCGAGCGGGCGGTACTCCAGGCGGTTCCACGAGCCAGCTGCGGACGCCGGCTGCTCGGACAGCAGCCGCCGGGCGTAATGCACGTTGTACCGCCAGAAGTCGATCAGCTCGCAGGCCGCGTCGATCTCGGCCTGGTAGGCGGACTTGGACTGGCCGAGAATGGTCGCGGCGTTGACGGTGGCCCGCCACGGCCCGGACAGCAGGTCGGCGGCGCGCAGGAAGATGGCGGCGCGGTCGTCGAAGGACAGCTCACGCCAGCCGGGCGCGGCCTGCCTGGCCGCCTCGATGGCCGCCGCCACGTCCTCATCGGTCGCCTCGCCCAGCTGGCCGAGCACATGCCGGTGGTTGTGCGGCTGGACCACGTCGACGCGCTCGCCACCGCCCATCCGCTGCTCGCCGCCGATCGTCATGGTCAGCTCGGCCCGCTCGCCGGCGAGTTCCTTGATCCGGTTCTCCAGGGCGGCGCGCTCAGGGCTCCCCGGGGCATAGTGCCTGACCGGCTCGTTCGCTGGAACGGGGACGTTCGTTACGGCATCGAACACGGACTGCTCCCAGCGCTACCTGCATCGACGCCAGCAGGATATTCGACAGGCCAGCGGGCGCCGGCTCAGCCGGTGAGGTGGCCCAGTTCCTGGGTGGCGTACCAGAGCAGCTCGTTTCCCTCGGCGCCGTCGACGGCGAACCTCGCGTCCTCGTCGCCGTGGTCGGCGGCATCGAGGGCCGCGACCGCCGCGCCGATGTCCGTCGTGGCGCTGACATCGTCGATGTGACCCGAGACGACGTCGCTGAGCGCCACCGGCACCCGGATCTCAACCAGCGCGGGCTCGTCGAACCCGGCGATGGCCACCACCTGCTCATCGGGCACCTCGGCGGCGAGGACCACCCGGCGCGGCGGCGCGGCGGGGTCGGCCTGCAGCAGCCGCAGCGACGCCCTGGCCGCGTGGGTCATCGCGACGTACTCGAGTTCCTCCTCGTCACCGCTCGAATACCACTCCCGCAGCGCAGGCGTGACCGCGAAGCCGCGTACCGGCGGCGCGCCGGTGCCGGCGTCGGCGAGCAGCTTGGCCAGCGCCGGCATCGTGGAAGGCAGGTAGACGCGCATGAGGTCCCCGGAAACGAAGAGATGACCACGAGTGTGCCAGCGATGCGGCGCCTCGGCGGGAAAATCGCGCGCTCCGGTTCAAAGCGGCCCGCCGGCACTCAGCCGGACCTCTGCCCGCCGGCCTGCTCCCCCGCCACCCCAGGATCACACGCCCTGGCCAAAGCGGCCCGCCGGCGCTCAGCCGGACCTCTGCCCGCCAGCCTGCTCCCCGCCACCGGGGATCGCGCGCTCCGGTTCAAAACGGCCCGCCGGCGCTCAGCCGGACCTCTGGCCGCCAGCCGGCTCCCCCGCCACCCCAGGGATGCCCGGGCTGCCGGGTTTGTCATCATCACCCGGCCGCGCCGTGCCCCGGCGCGCGGCGCCCGGCGCCCGGGAGCTGGCCAGGGCCGCGAGCACAGTCGTCACGGCGGCCTCGAGCGGCTCGTGTTCCCAGATCCGGACCACGTCCCAGCCCGCGGCCTGCAGTGCGGCATCAGACGCTCGGTCGCGCTCGACGTTCCGGCGCAGCTTGGGTTCCCAGTACCAGGCATTGGCCGCCGGCTTGCCGCCATGCTCGGGACAGGCGTGCCAGAAGCAGCCGTCGACGAAGACGGCGACGTGTTTGGCGGTGAACACGATGTCCGGCCTGACCCGCTTGCCGTCAGCCAGGTCGAGCCGGTAGTCCTTCCGGAACCGGTACCCCTGGTGGTGCAGGGCCCGGCGCAGCGCGACCTCGGGCTTGGTGTCGGTGCGCCGGATGGCGCGCATGTTGGCTGCCCGCCCTTCGCTGGACGGGTGCGGGTACTCGGCCACGCGCCTCAGCGTAGAGCCCGGCCCGCTCGCCCCGTCGCCACATCCCCCGTCCGAGGCTTATCTGCGCCCATGCCACACCCGCTGTCCATGCCACGCCCCCTTGCCGTGCCACGCCCAGCAAGCTCGGCATGACCAGCTTTCGCCAAGACAATCCGGCCCATGAGATCGCGTGCGGCCGGCGGTCACGCGCGGCTGGCGGTCAGGTGCGGGGCAGGCCGAGAAGGGTCAGGTGAGGGGCAGGCCGAGAAGGTTGCGCAGCCAGGCGGCCGTGGGCCCGGGCTCCTTGTGCAGCATGCCGACCAGGCCGACGGCTTGCGCCGCGGCGATGTTGGCCGAGACGTCGTCGATGAACACGCACTCCTGCGGCTCCAGGCCGAGCAGCGACGCGGTGTGCCGGAAGATCCGCTCCTCGGGCTTGCGCATGCCGACCTCGGAGGAGATCACGACGACGTCGAACAGATCAGGGAACAGGTGCCTGGGATAGTCGTCATTCCCCCACGAGTTGGACAGCAGCGCGGTGCGTATCCCAGCCCGCCGCAGCGCCCGGACCAGGTCCAGCATGCTGGTCTCCAGCATCGACGCAGCGAACATCCTGGCCAGCAGTCCGTCCGCCGGCACCGGGGCGCCGTCCAGATCCGTCAGTTCCTGCGCGAGCAGCCGCTCGAACTCCTCGTCCGTGCACTCCCCGCGCTCCAGGGCGTGCACCGGGTTGTCGGCGCCGTCGCCATAGGCGCCGACGACCCAGGACCGCATGACAGCGGCATAGCTGTCCTTGTCGATCCGTTCCGCCCGGATCCAGGCGTCCACGGTGTCCAGGATGGGGCTGGTCATTACCCCGCCCCAGTCCACGATCACCCCGCGGATCTGCCGCTTGCGCTCCGTGGGCTCGGTCAGACTCACCAATGTAACGTCTTCAGGCACGAACCCGATCGTAGGTGACCGCCCGGCCCGCTTTGTGGTCGCCAGCGGCTGCTGCCACGACCGCTAAAGACCACGTTCCGGGGCGGCGGGGGCGTAGGTGACCGCCCGGCCCGCTTTGTGGTCGCCAGCGGCTGTTGCCACGACCGCGAACGACCACATTCCCGGGGGAGGGGGGAGGAGGCGCCGGGGAGGCGCCGGGAGAGGGGGAAAGGAGGCGCGGGGAGAGGGGCGGGAGGAGGCGCGGGCGCGGAGGGTCAGCGGGGTCAGGTGACGGCGGGGCGGAGGCGGCGGGTGGCCCGGGCGCGGGCCGCCAGGCCGGCGTCGGGGGGGTACGCGACCTCTTCCAGGCAGAGGCCGTGCGAGGCGACGACCATCACGGCAGAGTCGCGGGCCCTGGCGGCGAGGAGCTCGGCCGGCCAGCCGGCCGGGCGGCGGCCGTCGCCCACCGAGAGCATGGCCCCGACCAGGGAGCGCACCATGTTGTGGCAGAAAGCGTCGGCCACCACCGTGGCCACGGCAACCCCGGGGGCGACCCTCGCCCACTCGAGCCTGAGCAGTTCCCGCACCGTTGTGGTCGCGCCGTCGCGGCGCCTGCAGAACGCGGCGAAGTCATGCTCGCCGAGACAGGCGGCCGCCGCCTGGTTCATGCGCGCGACGTCGACCTGGCGCGGGTACCAGAGGGTGTCGTGCCTGCGCAGCGGGTCCGCGCCGGCCGGGTCGTCGCATACCCGGTAGGAGTAACGCCGCCAGAGAGCGGAGAAGCGGGCGTCGAACCCTGGCGGGGCGGCGGCGATGGCCCGCACCCTGACGTCGCCGGGCAAGACGCTGGCCAGCCGGCGCCTGGCAGCCCCGGCGGCCTCCTGCCAGCGCTCGGCCGGCACGTCGGCGTGGGCAACCTGCCCGCGCGCGTGCACGCCCGCATCGGTGCGGCCCGCCACGGTCAGCGCGGGCGGGGCAGGCAGCCCGAGCACCCGGGCGAGAGCCTGCTGCACCACGTCCTGGACGGTGCGCAGGCCCGGCTGGCAGCTCCAGCCGTGAAAGCCTGAGCCGTCGTAGGACAGGTCGAGCCTGAGCCGGATCCCCTGGGGCTGCGCCCGGGGACCCTCGGGCTCCAGCGTGCCGCTCAGAGCCGCGGCCGGCCTACTGGCCGGAATCCTCCGGCTCGCCGTCTTCGTCGTCCGGCTCCTCGGCGTCCGGCTCCTCGGCGTCCGGCTGCTCGGCGTCGTCGCTGGCCGGCGTCTCGTCGGCCGCCTCTTCGGCCGGCTCCGCAAGCTCCGCGGCCGAGTCCGCCTGGCCCACGGAGGCCGCCGCGGCCTCCCGTTCAGGCTCCTGATCCGCTGCCCCGGCCTCGGCGGTGGCGGCGGCCTCCGTGGGCCAGGCGGACTCGGCCGCGGAGCTTGCGG
>JASHPR010000202.1 GCA_030038015.1 Streptosporangiaceae bacterium | reverse complement strand
CCGTCCAGGGAGATCTGCACGTCCACGTAGTCGCTCGCGGCGAGCCGCCGGGCCACCGCGGGATCGATCTTGACGCCGTTGGTGGAGAACTTCACGCCCACGTGGTGCGCGGTCGCGTAGTCGACCAGCTCCCAGAAATCCGGCCGGATCGTGGGCTCGCCGCCGCCGATGTTGACGTAGAACACCTGCATCCGCTCGAGCGTGTCGATGACGGCCTTGCACTCGTCGGTGGTCAGCTCGCGCGGGTCCCGGCGCCCCGAGCTGGACAGGCAGTGCACGCACGCCAGGTTGCACGCGTAGGTGAGCTCCCAGGTCAGGCAGATCGGTGCGTCCAGCCCGTGCTCGAACTGCTGCACCAGGCCGGGCACCGCCGTCACGGTGCCGCCCTCTCCGTGATCATCTGCGACTCGGCGAGGGTCGCCAGCGCCCGCTCGTAGGCGGGCAGCGCCGCGGCCCCAACCCCGGCGGCCGCGCAGGCGGAGCGCGCGGTCGGGTGCTCGGCGAGCGACCGCACGACCTCGAGGACCGTGGTGTTCTTCAGGAACGAGAGCCGCCTGGTGCCGAAGTGGTAGAGCAGCGCGCCGAACGGCTCCGGGCGAACCGCCACCCGGTCGCCGATCCGCCACGGGCGGTCCAGGTCGAACCCCCGGGAATCCCCCGCGGTGCCGGCCGGGGCGGGCGACCCGCCGGGACCAGCCGCGTCAGTAGACACCGCACATCCCGTCGATCGAGACGTCCTCGACCAGGAGTTCCTCGGCGACCAGGGCCTCCGCTCCGGCGCGGTCGCTGGGGCAGTCCACGGCTCCATCCCCGGTCAGCTCGGGCTGGGCTGGTGTCGCTTCGACGACGGCCTGCTGCGTCATGCCTGCCTCCTTCGGGCTGATAATGGCACCTGGTGCAGACAGTAACGGCACCGAGTGCCAAACCACAAGAGGCGGCCTGACCAGCAGCACCGCAACGGTGAATCAAGACCACGGCGGCGCCGCGATCCTTCGCATGCCGTCCGGATCGTGGCATGCTCCTGTCAGGTCAGCGTGGCGCTGGCTGCGGATGCGAGGGCGGTCAGATGGTGCAGGCAGCGGTCCCCAGGGCGGCAGGCCGGGCGGGCCGCAAGCGCGTCACCTCGCGGGCCGAGCTTGAGCACGCCGCGTTCGACCTGTTCGACCGGCAGGGCTTCGAGCGGACCACGATCGACGACATCGCGCGCGCCGCCGGCATCGGGCGCCGCACGTTCTTCCGCTACTTCCCGTCCAAGAACGACGTGGCATGGGGCAGCTTCGACGAGGAACTGGAGCGGATGCGGCTCCGCCTCAAGGCCTTCCCGCGGAAGATCCCCCTGATGGACGCGATCCGGGCGGCGATCGTGGACTTCAACACGTTCCCGCCCGAGCAGATCCCGTGGCACCGCCGCCGGATGCAGCTGATCCTGCGGACGCCCGCCCTCCAGGCACACTCCACGCTCCGTTACGCCGCGTGGCGCCGGGTGATCAGCGAGTTCGTGGCCGAGCGCACCGGCGGGCGGCCGGACGCGCTGGCACCCCGGGCCATCGGCTACGTCGCCCTCGGCGTCGCGATCGCGGCCTACGAGCAGTGGCTGGAGGCCGCGGACGCCGAGCTCCGCGACCTGCTGGACACGGCGATGCGCCAGGTCGCCGCCGCCTTCGGCGGCGGGCTGGCGCCCTCGGACCCGGCCGCCGCCACGGGCACGGCGGCGCTGAGCGTGTAACCGGCCGGTCGCCGTGCGTGCTAGACCGGCACGTAGTGCCAAAAACGGGCGGCGGGCAATGGACAAGGGGCGCACCGGGCTCGCGGCCGGAGCGGTGCCAGGTCATCGCGCGCCGTGTTCGGCGCAGCCCTCGCCGGCTTCATGTCATGGCTCTCCGAAGCGGGCGGCTCTGCCACACTACGGGTCATGCAGACGCTGGTTGCCGATCACCCGCTCGTCGCGCACAAGCTGACCGCGCTGCGGGACGCGGGCACCGAGACACCGACGTTCCGCAGGCTCGCCGACGAGCTGGTGACCCTGCTCGCCTACGAGGCGACCCGGTACATCAAGGTCGAGCCGGTCTCGGTGACCACGCCGGTCGCCGTGGCCGCCGGGGTCAAGCTGGCCAGGCCCAACCCGCTCGTGGTCCCGGTGCTCCGGGCCGGCATCGGGATGCTCGACGGCATGGCCCGGCTGCTGCCCAACGCCGACGTCGGCTTCGTCGGGCTGGCCAGGAACGAGGAGACGCTGGTCGCCTCCGTGTACGCCGAGCGGCTGCCGGCCGGCCTGACCGGCCGCGACGTCTTCGTCCTCGACCCCATGCTGGCGACCGGCGGCACCCTGGAGACCGTGATCGCGATGCTGGTCTCCCGCGGCGCGGCCGCGGTCACCGCGATCTGCCTGCTCGCCGCGCCGGAGGGCGCGGCCAGGCTGGAGGCGGCGTTCCCGGCCGACGACCCGGTCCCGGTCCGGGTGGTGACGGCCGGGATGGACCAGCGGCTGAACGAGCGCGGCTACATCGTGCCCGGCCTCGGCGACGCCGGCGACCGCCTCTTCGGCGACATCTAGATGCCGGCCGGGTGCCAGACCGTTTAGATGCCGACCGGGTGCCAGACCGTCTTCGTCTCGAGGAACGCGAGCAGCCGCCGGGTGCCCGGGGTGGCCTGCCAGTCGTCGGCGGCGGCGAACACCCGCTTGACGTTCCCGGCGGCGAGCCGCTCCAGGCCGGCGCGGTCCCCGGGCGGCACGCCGGTAAGGTCGATCGCGTTCACGTCCATGTGCCCGGCCAGCACCGGCGCCAGCTCGGCCACGGGCCCGGTGAGCACGTTGACGACCCCGGCCGGCACGTCCGAGGTGGCCAGCACCTCGGCCAGCGCCACGGCGGGCAGCGGCCGCTGCTCGCTGGCCACGACCACGGCGGTGTTCCCGGTGGCGATCACCGGCGCCACGACGCTGACCAGGCCGAGCAGGCTGGACAGCGCGGGCGCGACGACCGCCACCACGCCGGCCGGCTCCGGCACGCTGACGTTGACGTACGGCCCGGCCACCGGGTTCGCCCCGCCCGCCACCTGCGCGACCTTGTCCGGCCAGCCCGCGTACCACACCCACCGGTCGACCGCCACGGCCGCGGCCCGCTCGGCCTCCCCGGGATCACAGCCTTCACCCTGAACGAGTAGCGCGGCGAACTGGGCCAGACGGCCCTCGAGCATCTCGGCGACCCGGTACAGCACCTGCCCGCGGCCCGCGGCCGTGGCTCCGGACCACCCGGCGAACGCGGCCCGCGCGGCGGTCACCGCGTCCCTGGCGTCCTTGCGTGAGGCCCGCGCGGCGTGGGCCAGCAGCGTGCCGTCCGTTCCGGAGACCGGGTAGGACCGGCCGGACTCCGAGCGCGGGAACGCGCCGCCGATGAACAGCTTGTACGTCTTGCGGACGTCCAGCCGCGGCGTGCCCGCCGCCCCCCGGTCAGACATCGAGGTACGCCCCGAGCCCGTGCCTGCCACCCTCGCGGCCGAACCCGGACTCCCGGTAGCCCCCGAACGGGCTCGCCGGGTCAAACCTGTTGTAGGTATTGGCCCAGACCACGCCCGCCCGCAGGCGCTGCGCCAGCCACAGGATCCTGCTGCCCTTCTCCGTCCACACCCCGGCGGACAGCCCGTACGGGGTGTTGTTGGCCTTGGCGACCGCCTCGCCGGGGGTCCGGAAGGTGAGCACGGAGAGCACCGGCCCGAAGATCTCCTCCCTGGCGATCCGGTGCGACGGGCTGACCCCGGTGAACACCGTCGGCGGGAACCAGAAGCCGCGCCCGGGGAGCTCGCACGGCGGCGACCAGCGCTCGGCGCCCTCGGCCTCGCCCGCGTCGGACAGCTCGCGGATCTTGCCGAGCTGCTCCCGCGAGTTGATCGCGCCGATGTCGGTGTTCTTGTCCAGCGGGTCGCCGAGCCGGAGCGTGGCCAGCCGGTCGCGGAGCCTGCCCACCACCGCGTCGGCGGCCGGCTCCTGCACCAGCAGCCGGGAGCCCGCGCAGCAGACGTGGCCCTGGTTGAAGAAGATGCCGTTCACGATCCCCTCGACCGCGGCCTCCACCGGCGCGTCGTCGAACACGATGTTCGCCGCCTTGCCGCCGAGTTCCAGGGTCAGCCGCTTGCCGGTCCCGGCGACCGCGCGCTGGATCTGCTTGCCGACCTCGGTCGACCCGGTGAACGCCACCTTGTCGACGCCCGGGTGCGCGACCAGCGCGGCGCCGGCCGACCCGGCACCGGTCGTCACGTTCACGACTCCGGGCGGGAGCCCGGCCTGCTGGCAGACCTCGGCCAGCAGCAGCGCGGTCAGCGGGGTGGTCTCCGCTGGCTTGAGCACGCAGGTGTTGCCGGCGGCGAGCGCGGGCGCGAGCTTCCACGCGGCCATGAGCAGCGGGAAGTTCCACGGGATCACCTGCCCGGCCACGCCGAGCGGGCGCGGCGACGGGCCGAACCCGGCGTGCTCCAGCTTGTCGGCCCAGCCCGCGTGGTAGAAGAAATGCGCCGCGGCGAGCGGGACGTCGACGTCGCGGGATTCCTTGATCGGCTTGCCGTTGTCCAGGCTCTCCAGCACCGCGAACTCACGGGACCGCTCCTGCAGCAGGCGGGCGATCCGGTACAGGTACTTGGCGCGCTCGGCGCCGGGCATCGGGCCCCAGACGCGCTCGTAGGCGTCGCGCGCGGCCGCGACGGCGCGGTCGACGTCGGCCTCGCCCGCCTCGGCGACCTGCGCCAGCGTCTCCTCGGTGGCCGGGTTGACGGTCGGGAGCAGCCGGCCGCTGGCGGCGGGCACGAACTCGCCGCCGATGAACAGGCCGTACTCGCCGGCGAGCGTCACGACGTCACGCGACTCGGGCGCCGGGGCGTAGTCCCACCCGGCCTGCCCGGTCAGCTCGCCCCGCATCAGCACCGTCCCCGTCCGCTCGGCGTCGCTGCCGGGCTCCATTGTGGCATCACGCGCCGTCGCGGCGTCCCGCAGCGCAGCCGGCGGCACCGCGGTGTCACGCAGCCCAGCTCACCAGGCGTCACCCACCCCACCGGCAACAATTCAACACCCGAAGAATATTAGTGGTTCCGGGGGGCGAAGTTGCGCATCGGGCTGTCAGCCATGGCTAGATTGCGGGTAGTCGTCAGCGCTTGTCAGGTCAGGCAGAGGATTGAGGCGGGAGGGCCGGTTGTGCTTGCTGCGCTCGTGCTTGCGGGAATGCTGGGTGCGCCGATGGGCACCGCCGCGCTGCTGATCAGCCCCGCGCACGCCCGTGACGCCGGGGCCTGGCCCGCCGCCCGCAGGTTCCTGCTGGCGGTCGTGGGCACCGCGGTGCTCGCCGTGTTCGTGGCGGCGTTCATGCGGATGCTCGGGGTGGCCCGGCACAACACGGTCGCGGGCGTGGCCGGGCTGGTCGTGGCCAGCCTGGTCTGGCTGCCGGTGACCCGGCGGTGGAAGGCGGTCGCCCACCTGTGCTGGGCGACCAGCATCTTCCTGTTCGCCGTCTACCTCGTCTACGTCCTGGAATGGACCTTCTACAGCCGTCTCGGGCCGGCGAGCACCGTGGGCGGGCTGCTGCTGTGGGTGTTCGAGGTGTTCGCGGCGATCCTGGCCAGCGCGTACCTGTGGGAGATCTGCGACGCCATCGGCTCGGAGACCTGGCACCGGCGGATCTCTCCCGCCACCACCGCGCAGCTGCCCGCGGTCGGCCAGCTGCCGTTCGTCAGCCTGCACGTGCCGGCGCACAACGAGCCGCCGGACATGGTCATCGACACGCTCCGCACGCTGCTGCACCTCGACTACGGCCGCTACGAGGTCATCCTGGTCGACGACAACACCGACGACGAGAGCCTATGGCGGCCGGTCGAGGCGTGGTGCAAGCGGCACGGGGTCAAGTTCGCGCACCTGGAGAACTGGCCCGGGTACAAGTCCGGGGCGCTGAACTACGCGCTGCGCCATCTCACCGACGAGCGGGCCGAGGTCATCGGCGTGG
Source organism: Streptosporangiaceae bacterium (assembly GCA_030038015.1). GTDB lineage: Bacteria > Actinomycetota > Actinomycetes > Streptosporangiales > Streptosporangiaceae > JASHPR01. The sequence continues at coordinate 3,960 of JASHPR010000202.1, read as the reverse complement.
TCGACTCCGACTACCAGCTCAACCCGGGGTTCCTCAGGCGTTGCGCCCCGCTGTTCGCGGAGAGCTGGGTGGGCTTCACCCAGGCGCCGCAGGATTACCGCGGCTGGGAGCGCTCCCGGTACTACCGGCGGCTGTACTACTCCTACAGGTACTTCTTCGCGGTCTCCCAGCCGTCGCGCAACGAGCGGGACGGCGCCATCTTCGCCGGCACGATGGGGCTGATCCGGCGGGTCGCGCTGGAGCAGCTCGGCGGCTGGGACGAGTGGTGCATCACCGAGGACGCCGAGTTCTCGCTGCGGCTGCTGCGCGCCGGCTGGACCGGCTACAGCGTGGACCAGTCCTATGGCAAGGGCATCATGCCGCTGACGTTCGAGGCGCTGAAGGGCCAGCGCTACCGGTGGTGCTTCGGCGGCATCCAGATCCTGCGGATGCACTGGCGCTCGATGATGCCGGGCCGGCCGACCAAGCAGAACCGGCTCAGCGCCGGCCAGCGGTGGGCGTACCTGTCCGGCGCCGTCCAGTGGTACGGCGACCTGCTCGGCCTGGTGTTCTTTGTCTTCCTGCTGGCCGGGGCGGCCAACCTGGCCACCGGGGGCGGCCAGCTGTTCCGCAAGCTCACCGCGTTCCTGGTGGCCACCGTCCCGGTCCTGGTGCTGCTCGGCCTGGTGCGGGCGATCGCCCTGCTGCGCCGGGGGACCGGCGCGTCGTGGCGGGATGCGCTCGGCGCGTTCTTCATCTGGCAGTCCACGTCGCTGGTGGTGGCAAGGGCCTCGGTGGTCGCCCTGTTCGCCAAGAAGGCGGAGTTCCTGCGCACCCCGAAGACCAGCGAGAAGGCCAAGTGGTGGGAGGCGCTGCGGGCGAACTGGGCCGAGGCGTCGCTGGCGCTGCTCGGCATGGCGGGCATCGCCGGCGCGCTGACCAAGGCGACCGAGCTGGCCGGCCCGCTGCTGGCCGGCCTGCTGCTGTTCCCGACGCTGGGCATGGCATCGGCGCCGATCAACAGCTGGGCCGCGCAGCGCGCGGCGCTGCCGCCGGAGCTGGCCGAGGTGCGCACGATGGAGTGGCGGCGCGCCGAGCGGCGCCAGGCGTTCGTGACCATCGGCGCAGCGGTCGGCGGGCTGGCCACGGTCATGGCCGTGGTCATCGCCGCGGTGCTGCTGTTCCTGCCGGGCCGCCAGCACGTCCAGACGCCGCTTCTCGTCGTCCCGCCCGCCCGCCCCACCCACACCCCGACGCCGACGCCGAGCCCCACGCCCTCGCCGACCCCGACGCCGACCCGCACGCCGACGCCGACGCCCACCCGCACGCCGACGCCGACGCCGAGCCCCACCCCGACGCCGACGCCCACGCCCACGCCGAGCCCCACCCCGACGCCGAGCCCCACCCCGACGCCGACGCCATAGGGCTGCCGCGTGGCGCCGCTGAGCCTGCCGCCCGGGCCGGCCGCGCCCGGCTGGCCAGCTCAGCCGGCCGTGAAGTAGTCCGGGCCCGCGTAGCGGCCGGTGAGCTGGGTGCTGCGCTGCATGAGCAGGTCGTTCAGCAGGCTGGACGCGCCGATCCGGAACAGCTCCGGGGTCAGCCAGGCCTGCCCGGCGGTCTCGCGCACGAGCACCAGGTAGCGGATCGCGTCCTTGGCGGTGCGCACGCCGCCCGCCACCTTCACCCCGACGCTGCGGCCGGTGGCCCGCGCATGATCGCGCACGGCGGCCAGCATGACCAGGGCCACCGGCGGCGTCGCCGCGGGCGTGACCTTGCCGGTCGAGGTCTTGATGAAGTCCGCCCCGGCCAGCATCGCCAGCCAGGACGCCCGGCACACGTTGTCCAGGGTGGCGAGCTCGCCGGTCTCCAGGATCACCTTGAGGCGCGCGGCGCCGCACGCCTCGCGCACCTGCCGGATCTCCTCGTAGACCTGGCCGTACCGCCCGGCCAGGAACGCGCCGCGGTCGATGACCATGTCCACCTCGTCGGCGCCCGCGGCCGTGGCGTCCCGCACGTCGGCGAGCTTCACCGCGAGCGACGCGCGGCCGGAAGGGAACGCGGCGGCCACCGAAGCCACGGCGACCGTGCTGCCCGCCAGCTCGGCCCGGGCCACGCCGGCCAGGTCCGGGTACACGCACACCGCGGCGACCGGCGGCACCGCCGCGTCGGCCGGGTCCGGCCTGCGCGCCTTGGCGCACATCGCCCGGACCTTTCCCGGCGTGTCCGCGCCCTCCAGCGTGGTCAGGTCGACCATGCGCACCGCCATGTCCAGGGCCGCCAGCTTGGCCTCCCGCTTGACCGACCTGGTCGCCAGCGCGGCTGCCCGGGCCTCGGCTGCCACCTGGTCCACGCCGGGCAGCCCGTGCAGCACCTGCCGCAGCGCGGCATCCGAGGTCACCGGCTCCGGCAGCCACCGCCGCCCGGTCGCCACCTCGGTCATGCCCCGGTGCCCCGGCCGCTCACGAGGCCGGCCTGACCGCGGCGAAGCCCGGCTTGATCACCGTGTTGATGATCCGCAGCCGCTCGTCAAACGGCGCGAATGCGCTCTTCATCGCGTTGATGGTGAGCCACTCGATGTCCCGCCAGCCGTAGCCGAACGCCTCGGCGAGCGCGTGGAACTCCGACGACAGGGTGACGCCGCTCATCAGCCGATTGTCGGTGTTCACCGTGACCCGGAACAGCAGCTCGCGCAGCAGCCCGATCGGGTGCTCCTTGATCGATCCGGCCGCGCCGGTCTGCACGTTCGAGGTGGGGCACATCTCCAGCGGAATCCGCCGGTCCCGCACGTAGCTGGCCAGGCGGCCGAGCGAGACGTGCCCGCCCGCCGCCAGCTGGACGTCGTCGATGATCCGCACGCCGTGCCCGAGCCGCTCCGCGCCGCACCACTGCAGCGCCTCCCAGATCGACGGCAGCCCGAACCCCTCGCCCGCGTGGATCGTGTTGTGGAAGTTCTCCCGGGCCACGTACTGGAACGCGTCCAGGTGCCGGCTCGGCGGCCAGCCCGCCTCGGCCCCGGCGATGTCGAACCCGACCACGCCGGCGTCCCGGTGCCGCACCGCCAGCTCGGCGATCTCCAGTGACCTGGCCGCCGTGCGCAGCGCGGTGAGCAGCGCGTAGACGGTGATGTCCCGGTCCCGGCTGCCGCGCCGGAACCCCTCAAGCACGGCCTCGACCACCTGGTCAAGGCTGAGCCCCCCGGCGACGTGCAGCTCGGGGGCGAACCGGACCTCCGCGTACACGACGCCGTCCGCGGCCAGGTCCTCGGCGCACTCGGCGGCCACCCGGATCAGCGCGTCCCTGGTCTGCATGACGCCCACCGTGTGCTGGAACGCCTCCAGGTAGAGCTCGAGCCTGCCGCGCTGGGCGACGCCCGCCATCCACCGCCCCAGCTCGGCCACGTCGGTCGTGGGCAGGCCCTGGTACCCGGTCTCGGCGGCCAGCTCGACGATGGTCCGCGGGCGCAGGCCGCCGTCGAGGTGGTCGTGCAGCAGCACCTTGGGCACGCTGCGGATCTGGTCGACGGTCACCGGCATGCACCCATTGTCACACCAGCGCCGCAGGACTCAGTTCTGGCGGCACGCCCGGCACCGTGCTCAGCCGGTGACCCGCTCGATCACCAGCGGCGCCGCGGCCGGCGGCTCCGGGCCGATCTCCAGGGCGCCGGCCAGCGACTCCCGCGCCCGGGCGAACCGGGACCGGTCGTCCGTCCGCAGCTGGAGGACCGGCTGGCCGGCCTCGACCCGCTCGCCGGGCTTGGCCAGGCAGAGCACTCCGGCGGAGGCGCTCACCGGGTCCTCCTTGCGCGCCCGGCCCGCGCCGAGGCGCCAGGCCGCGACGCCAACCGCACGCGCGTCGAGCCCGCGCAGCCACCCCGACTCGGCGGCGGTGATGACCTGGGTAAAAGAGGCGCGCGGCAGTGCGGCGTCCGGGTCGCCCCCCTGCGCCGCGACCATCATGCGGTAACGCTCCAGGGCCCGGCCG
>JASHPR010000201.1 GCA_030038015.1 Streptosporangiaceae bacterium | reverse complement strand
GGCCGCGTCCAGCGCGTACACCTTGCCGTCGCCGCCGCCGACGTAGACGGTGCCGCCCGCCACCGTCAAGGAATAGACAGGGCCTCCGATGCTGCCGGTCCAGCGGACCTGGCCGGTGGCCGCGTCCAGCGCGTACACCTTGCCGTCGCCGCCGCCGACGTAGACGGTGCCGCCCGCCACCGCCGGGCCGGAGTCGACGGGGCCTCCGATGCTGCCGGTCCAGCGGACCTGGCCGGTGGCCGCGTCCAGCGCGTACACCTTGCCGTCGCCGCTGCCGGCGTAGACGGTGCCGTCCGCCACCGCCGGGCTGGAGACGACGGGGCCTCCGATGCTGCCGGTCCAGCGGACCTGGCCGGTGGCCGCGTCCAGCGCGTACACCTCGTTGCTGCCGAAGTAGACGGTACCGCCCGCCACCGCCGGGCCGTCGACCGTTGAGCTGTTTCCGGTGTTGTAGGTCCAGCGGAGGTGGCCGGTGGCGGCGTCCAGCGCGTACACCTGGCCGTCGACGCTGCCGGCGTAGACGGTGCCGCCTGCCAGCGCCGGGCTGGAAGAGAGGTAGCTTGCGATGGTATGGGCCCACCGGAGGCTGCCGGGAGGGCTGGAGGCGTGCGAGCTGGCCGAGCGGCTAGGCGGGCCGGAGGAGTGCGGCCCCGCAGAGCTATGGGGCGTGCCTGAGGAATGCGACCCGGCGGAGCTGTGAGGCGTGCCGGGGATAGTGGTGGCCGCGATGACCAGGCCGACGACGGCGATGCCTACGGCGGCGGTGATGATCACCGATCGGCGCCTGATGCCGCGGCCAGGGTTTGGCGCTCGTGATGTCTTCCCGCCTGGTCCACGGCCGCCGGTAACCACGCCAGGGCGATCGTCATGCGGGGCAGGCGCCGCACGCCGCTCACCGCCGCCTGGAGGGATGGTGAGGCCAGCGTCCGGTCCCGCGTCGGCCTGGCGGGCCGCTGAGTATGCCGGTGAGGGGGCGGTCACCGTGATCGGGGGGACTGCATCCCCGGCCAGTGCGGCCGCGGCCGGTCCGGGCCACCCGGGCGGCGGTGAGACGATCTGGGTTCGCGGGTGACCGGCCGTGGAGGCCGTTCCAGGGGGACAGTAAGGCGCCAGGCCGAGAGCATCACGCAGCGCGTCGGCGAAGTCCCGGCAGGACCGGTACCGCTTCTCCGGGGCCTTCGCCATCCCCCGGGCCAGCACCTCATCGGCAGCGGCGGGCAGGCCCGGCCGCCGCGCGCTCAGCGGCGGCGGCGGCTCGGACAGGTGCGCCAGCAGCACCGCCATGCCCTGGTCCCGCTCGAACGGCACCGATCCGGTCAGCAGCTGGTAGGCCACGCAGGCCAGCGCGTACTGATCGGTCCGCCCGTCCACCGCCCGGCCTTGGATCTGCTCCGGCGCCGAGTAATCCGGGGTGCCCAGGAACTGCCCGGCCCCGGTCAGGCTGACCGACGCCGTGGCTCCCTTGCTCACCCCGAAGTCTGACAGGTACACATGATCGGGCCGGCCCGGGCGCGCATCGACCAGGATGTTCGCCGGCTTGACGTCCCGGTGCACCAGCCCGGCGGCGTGCGCGGCGTCCAGCGCCGAGGCCACCGGCGAGATGAACCCCGCCGCCCGGTCCGGCGGCAGCGGCCCCTCCTGTCCCAGCACCCGCCGCAGGTCACCGCCCGGCACGAACCGCATCGCGATGAACAGCACCCCGTCGGCCTCACCCGCCTCATGCACCGGGATGATGTGTGGGTCATCGACCGCCGCCGCAGCCCGGGACTCGGCGATGAACCGGCGCCGGAACGTCCCGTCCGCCGCAAGAACCGGCGCGAGGATCTTCAGCGCCACCACCCGGCCCAGCCGTTCGTCGCGGGCCCGGAACACCACCGCCATCCCGCCCGTCCCGACCTGTGCCTCCAGCCGGTACCCCGCCAGCAGCGAGGCCGCCCGGAACCCGGCCAGCGCCGGGAAATCCTCGCTCAACACCCCTCCCTGCCCTCGCCGCACTACCTTAGCCAGCCTTCGGCACTGCGCTGCTCAGGCGGTCCAAGTATCCGCCCGGCTCGGCCGGACCGCCAAGGCCCGGCGCTGCCGGCCCCGGCCTGGCCGCCGCGCACAGAGCGCTGCCCGGTACCGGGAAGCCGCCCTGGCCGACGCCCTGAACCTCTTCGACGTGCCGATGCCACCCGGCTGATGTGGCAGTGCTTGCGGAGCTGGCCGCGTTGCCCGTGGCAGACGTCGCGGGCCAGCGCGTTGCGGCGTTCGTCCGGCTGAGCATGTGATGGGGTGTCCGTACGCTGTCCGTCCCGTCATGACCACCGAGTTTCCCACCGATCGCCCCGGGAACCCACACCTCTTCCTAGACTCAGCGTGACTGTCTGGAAATCGATCGACTCCCGACACCAAGACAGCCGGGCGCGCCGCCTCTGGGCGTGGAACGGTTCGTGGAACAGATAATCCCAGCGCCACGAGTGCTCTCAGTGCGAATCCTGCCGGCCTTGAACGCGTCGATGAGCACGCGCGGCCGCTCCCTGCTGGGCGACGTCTCGCTCATCACCAGGCTGCCCGCCTCGGAGAGGCGCGGCATTGGCAGGATTTTCCTGTCAGACCCCGGCGCGTTGGATGCCACTACTCGTCGTCCCCGGCAGCATCGGCATCGCGAGCGTGTCGGAGACCCATCAGTATTCGCGGTTCCGTCGGCAGGTACATCGACGTTACGGGGAAGGCCATGAGGTCCCGGAAGCCGGGCCGCTGGTAAAGACTCCGGGCGGCGGTGTTGTCTGGGGCGACTGTAAGGACTACGGGTTCCTCGCCCGGAATGCTCCCGCAGATCTCCAAGACGAGCCGTTTACCGATTCCGCCATGCCGGTAGGCGGCAAGGACCTGAACTTCTGCTACGTCGAAGGCTGGCCGCCAGTCAGGGGAAATCCACGGGTTGCTCGGTGGCCCTTTGGCTGTCCACTCCTCCAGGAGATCGTGGGAACCCACGGAACTGACTTTCCGCGGGCCGTTGAGGCCCGTTCCTTGGCCGTTGTACATGCCGTACGCGTACCCGACGATCTCACCACCGCAGGTGGCGGTGACGCAGCGGAAGCCGTCACAGGCCGTGTGCCGCAGCGCCAGGCGCTTCCTGTAGTCGGCATCTTCAGCAGCGTATTCCTCGCCCCAGATCCGGATGAGCTGGTCGATGATCTCCACCGTGGTCGGCCCGTCGTGCACCTGGATACTGACACCTTGGATGCTGCCACCGCTTGCCATGGACAGAGCGATCCGGCTGTCGGTCTGCTTCGTCGGCCGGGTGGGAGGTTCATCGCAGCGATCTGCGAGGGGATGACGGCAAGCCGATCGAATCGCAGCCAGTGTCCTGACATCGCCGTACCGCTCAGCGGCGAAGTCGGCACCGTCTCGGTGAACGCCTGCCATGCGTCCATGCCGGTCCGCCGCGGCCGATGCGCGGGGCTTCGAGCTGGCCGCGTAGCGCGTGCCCTGCTCAAGGTGGATGCGGCGGCGTGACTCCTCGGCCTTTCATCCGGTGTCCGACGCTTCATGCGGATGATGACGGAGAGGGTCAGGAGCGTGTTGGGCGGGCCGTGAAGCCCGGCGAGCGCGCAGTAGGCGGGCAGTTCCCCAGTCCCGACTTCCTCGCCGCGGGGGACGCGTCGTGCATCTGACAACGGTCAGACCCCTGGCATCGGTTGTGCCACAGAGGGTGACCGACCTGCAAGCCATTCGGGGTCGCTCAGCCAGCCTGCTTGGGCCAGGCACGTCGACCCTTGCGCCGCAAGCTGCCAATGGATCTGCCAATGGGAAGCCTGGGAAACCCGAGTAGAGAGAGCCGGGCCACGCGAAACGCCGGAAGCTAGCGCAGGTCAGGAAGCCTGCGAAGGCGAGCGTAACCCTACGGATCAGAAGGCTGGGGGTTCGAGTCCCTCCGAGCGCGCCAGGCCACAGGCCACTTGCGATCACGAACCGGCCCCGATTGTAGCCACAGCCGCTCACACTCCGAACAGCTCGGTGATGGCGGGAGCTTGGCACACACGCGCCGCCTGGGCGACAATGCGGGATGGCTGGTGATGACAGCAGGGCCCAGGTGCAGCTAGACGAAGACACCCTGGCCCGCCGCCGCCGCGTCCTGGGCGAGGACCACCCCGACACCATGGGCTCGGCCGCCTTCGCCCTCATCCTGAGCGGGCTCGCGGCGGACCCTAAAGCACGGGCGCTCATGGAAACCATGAAGGCTGCCTGGTCGCAGCCCGGCGAGGGGCGGGCGCCAGACAGTTGACCTGAACACAGGGACCGGCTCGGTGCCTGATAGTGCCCAATCCCGGCATCGGAGGCGGGCGCCGCGTCAGGCCATCGGTGCCCTGACAGCAACCGTGACAGCAACAGCACCAGCCGACGGCAAACGTCAGCGGTCGGCAGCACACACGAACACTCGCACTTCGCATGGCTGCCACTTGGGGATACGTCCGGCCTGAAAAGCGGAAGGTCGCCCCTCGACGTGATCCACCCGCCGGGCCATTAGCCGGGGGCGAAATAGCGGTTCTAACGGTCACTCACAGACAGCCCGTTCCGCCGGTGGGGTCATGCGGAGAGCTCAGATTGCACCGCTTCCCAAGCTGACGGCCCGCGGGCTCACCGGCTGATCCGGAAACGACGGTCGGCCCAGCCGAACGCTAGCGCACCGATGGCTCCGACAATCGTCCCATACAGCGCACTGAACCCGCCAGTAATCAGCAGGCTAACGGGCAACGGCCTTCCGGTGGCAGTCGCCGCAGACTCCAGCATCTGCGCTTCTACGCGCCCGACCGGGCTGCCCGCAGAACTGACATAGGCGATGTAACTACGGGCGACCGCGTTGGCAGTTGCCTCTGCATCAGCGGCACCCCTGCCGTTTGCGGCTACCGTAAGAATGTTAGAAGCCGGGCTTCCGATCTGAACGTCGCCGCGAAGCTCAGCGAGGGACATGGCTGGACGGACTTGAGGCAGCGCCGCCCAAAGCACTGGATTGCTGTCCGCTATGACTTCTTGGGTTGCCGTGTAGGGATCGGGCGCACCGGTGCTAATTACTAGCTGCGCGCTCTGCCCAGGTTGCGGGAGCACGACGAGCGCCGTGCTCGTCAGCACCGGCGGATGAAGCGCGGCGAACACGACGCCTGCGGCCAGGCCCACCACAGCAACCTCGGCTACAGTGGCCCAGACACGCCTGACGAGCTGCGGGAACCTACTCAGGCGCAGCGTCTCTTGCCTCATCCGGGCCTCCCCTTCAATCCCGGTGCGCGCTCCGCCCCAGCGTATCGAATCCGCCCCCACACGACACCGGCGACGTGAACCCGGACCCCGAACCGGACGCCGTCATCCCCTGCGCAGTGCACGCAGCCACGGGAGCCAGTGTCCATGATCCGGAATATACGCGGAATGATCACGGCCATCGGCGGGATAAGCAATCGAGTCCATGCAGGTAGATAGCACCATTCGCTAGATTGCAGAAGCGGCCTCCGGAGCCGTGAGCGTGCCCGATCGGCCGGTCAACGCCGGGTACTCACGGTCACTCGCGGGCAGCCTGATACGACGCCCGACCTGCGGACAGACAGGCTGACCCGCTGCGCAAACCGGCCTTCTAAGCGGCGTGCCGCGGGTCCAAGGCCAGTACGCACATTGTGCAGCCGCTGCCGTTTTAGTGCCGCAGCTGGACGCTGTCCACGATGGCCACAAGGTGCGCAGGGTCAGCGTCGATTACCAGTATTGACCACCTGCAGGGCTGTCCCGTTGGGGAAATACAACCACTTATGGGTGGTGGCTGCCGGTATTCGACCAGCGCCTCGCTATCTTTGAACGCCGGACCTCCACCGCGCC
>JASHPR010000200.1 GCA_030038015.1 Streptosporangiaceae bacterium | reverse complement strand
GGCGGGCAGGACGCGGCGCCGGAGCGGCCACGGGCGGACAGGACGCGGCGCCGGGGCGGCCACGGGCGCGGCCGCGGCAAAGGGCAGCCGCATCACGGGTTCAGATTTGTCCGGTGCCAGCCGGACTTTTCTGAACCCATAATTTTCAGCGCCGGCTGGGTTGGTGGCCATGTGACTGATGGGGTTGATGGTCCGCGGACGTCGCACGGTGGCGCTGACGGCAGCGGGGTGGTGGAATCCCCGGGCGCGTGCGGGCGCTGTAATACGCAGCCATGACGCTCACCGACCTGCTCCCCGGGACCGACGGGCCCGACGATCTCTTCAACGCCTTCGAGGGCTGGGCCAAGCTCGAGGGCCTCCACCTGTACCCGCACCAGGAAGAGGCGCTGATCGAGATCGTGTCCGGCGGGAACGTGATCCTGTCCACGCCGACCGGATCCGGCAAGAGCCTGGTGGCCGCCGGCGCGCACTTCGCCGCGCTGGCCCGCGGCGAGCGCACCTTCTACACCGCGCCGGTCAAGGCGCTGGTGTCCGAGAAGTTCTTCGCGCTGTGCGAGATGTTCGGCCCGGAGAGCGTCGGCATGATGACCGGCGACGCCAGCGTCAACGCCACCGCGCCGGTCATCTGCTGCACCGCGGAGATCCTGGCCAACATCGCGCTGCGGGACGGGGCCGATGCCGACGTCGGCCAGGTGGTCATGGACGAGTTCCACTTCTACGCCGATCCCGACCGCGGCTGGGCCTGGCAGGTGCCGCTGGTCGAGCTGCCCAGGGCCCAGTTCCTGCTGATGTCGGCGACGCTGGGCGACGTCAGCAGGTTCGAGAAGGATCTGACCCGGCGGACCGGCCGGCCGACGGCCGTGGTCCGCTCGGCGGCCCGCCCGGTCCCGCTGGTGTTCTCGTACGCCGAGACCCCGCTCCACGAGACGCTGGAGGAACTGCTCGCGACGAGGCAGGCCCCCGTCTACATCGTGCACTTCACCCAGGCCGCCGCGATCGAGCAGGCCCAGGCGCTGATGAGCGTGAACGTGTGCACCCGCGAGGAGAAGGACGCCATCGCCGGCCTGATCGGCAACTTCCGGTTCACCGCCGGCTTCGGCAAGACGCTGTCCCGGCTGGTCCGCCACGGCATCGGGGTGCACCACGCGGGCATGCTGCCGCGGTACCGGCGGCTGGTCGAGACCCTGGCCCAGGCCGGCCTGCTCAAGGTGATCTGCGGCACGGACACCCTCGGCGTCGGCATCAACGTGCCGATCCGCACGGTGCTGTTCACCGCGCTGTCCAAGTACGACGGCAGCAAGAGCCGGCTGCTGCAGGCGCGCGAGTTCCACCAGATCGCCGGGCGGGCCGGCCGGGCCGGCTTCGACACCACCGGCTATGTGGCGGTCCAGGCGCCCGAGCACGTGATCGAGACCGAGCGCGCCCTGGCCAAGGCGGGGGACGACCCGAAGAAGCGGCGCAAGGTGGTGCGCAAGAAGCCGCCGCCCGGGTTCGTCTCCTGGGGCAGGCCGACGTTCGAGCGGCTGGTGGCGGCCGAGCCCGAGCCGCTCCAGTCCAGCTTCGCGGTCAGCCACGCCATGCTGCTGAACGTGATCGGCCGGCCGGGCGACGCGTTCAGGGCCATGCGCCACCTGCTGACCGACAATGATGAGGACCCCGCGGCGCAGCGCCGCCACATCCGCCGGGCCTTCGCCATCTACCGCGCGCTGCTGGCCGGGGGAGTGGTCGAGCGGCTCGCCGAGCCCGACGAGCAGGGCCGCAGGTGGCGGCTGACCGTGGACCTGCAGGACGACTTCGCGCTGAACCAGCCGCTGTCGCCGCTCGCGCTGGCGGCCATCGAGCTGCTGGACCGCGACGACCCGGGGTACCCGCTGGACGTCCTGTCGGTCATCGAGGCCACGCTCGACGACCCGCGGCAGGTGCTGTCGGCGCAGCAGTTCCGGGCGCGGGGCGAGGCCGTGGCCCAGATGAAGGCCGACGGCCTCGACTACGACGAGCGGATGGAGCTGCTCCAGGAGGTCAGCTACCCCAAGCCGCTGGAGGACCTGCTCGAGGGCGCGTACGAGATCTACCGGCAGGGCCATCCCTGGGTCGCCGACCACCAGCTGGCGCCGAAGTCGGTGGCGCGGGACATGTACGAGCGGGCGATGACGTTCACGGAGTACGTCGGCTTCTACGGGCTGTCGCGGTGCGAGGGGGCGGTGCTGCGCTACCTGGCCGAGGCGTACCGGGCGCTGCGCCAGACCGTGCCCGAGGAGGCCAGGACCTCCGAGCTCACCGACCTCATCGAGTGGCTCGGCGAGCTGGTGCGGCAGACCGACTCCAGCCTGCTCGACGAGTGGGAGAAGCTGCGCAACCCGGCCGAGGAGCCCGGCGCCCCGATCGACGAGCGGCCGCCCGCGGTGACCGGCAATCCAAGGGCGTTCACGGTGCTGGTGCGCAACGCGCTGTTCCGCCGGGTCGAGCTCGCCGCGCTGCGCCGGTACGCCGACCTGGGGGAGCTGGACGCCGATGCGGGGTGGGACGCCGGCGCCTGGGCCGGCGCGCTGGAGCCGTACTTCGCTGAGCACGCCGACATCGGGACCGGGCCGGACGCGCGGGGGCCCGCCATGCTGATCATCGACAAGCAGCGGGACCACTGGGCCGTGCGCCAGATCTTCGACGACCCGGCCGGCGACCACGACTGGGGGATCAGCGCCGTGGTGGACCTGGACGCGTCCGACGAGGCGGGCGCGGCCGTGCTCCGGGTGACCGGCGTCGGCCAGCTGTAACGCGGCCTCATCGCGGCCACCACGCGCCCGGCACCAGCACGCCGCGGTGGTTCTGTCGGTGCCGCCCGGGATAGTAGTACCAGCACACGGCCGAACACACGATCGAAGGAGCAGCGATGTGCTGGGAATGTGACCATCCGGGGAGCACGCGATCCGACTATCTCCACTACTTAAGCGGCCTCATCGCCGAGTTCGGCTGGGCTGTGCAGGGAGTCGAGCGCGACCGGATCCATCCGCCCTGGGCCTACACGGTGGGGCTCACCCTGCACGGACGGCCGGAACTGGTGGTCACCGGCATGCCGCTGCGCCGCGCAGCCGGACTGCTCAACGAGGTCGCGGGGCACGTCATGCACGCCGAAGCCCCGGACCCGGGTGACCAGATCGCATGGCGCGGCGGCCCGTCCATCGAGATCGTCAAGGTCGCGGAGCCCCCGGCGCACCTGGTGATGGCCGTGGAGATGTTCGGCACCGACCTGCGCGCGCTGCAGGTGGTGCACGCCGACGACCGCGGTCACTGGCCCTGGGATGTGGGATACCGGGGTGTACGGGGTGGCCAGCCCGTGCTCGGGGTGCGCGCGGCCCGCCGCAGGAGGGTGGCCTGAGCACGCCGGCGCGGCCCCGATCGTCCGGCTCGCTCAGAGCGAGCCCCAGACCTCCTGGGCGGTCTCGACGATCAGGGCGAGCTTGGCCCATTGCTGGTCCTGGGTGAGGTCGTTGCCCTCCTTGGTGGAGGAGAACCCGCACTGCGGCGACAGGCAGAGCTGGTCGAGGTCGACGAACCGGGAGGCCTGCTCGATCCGGCGTTTCAGGTCGTCCTTGCGCTCAAGCTCGCCGCGCTTGGTGGTGACCAGGCCGAGCACGACCCGCTTGCCCTTCGGCACGAACCGCAGCGGCTCGAAGCCGCCCGAGCGCTCGTCATCCCACTCGCAGAAAAACCCGTCCACGTCGAGCCCGTTGAACAGCGCCTCGGCGACGAACTCGTAGCCGCCCTCGGCCGCCCACATGCTCTGGTTGTTCCCGCGGCACATGTGGGTGGTCACCGTAAGATCGGCCGGGCGGCCCGCGAGCGCCCGGTTGATGTTGGCGATGTAGTGCTCGTGCTGGTGCTCGGGATCCCCGCCGATGTCGGCGACGTGCTGGCGCTGGGCCGGATCGTTCAGGTAGGCCAGGCTGGTGTCGTCGAACTGCAGGTAGCGGCAGCCCAGGTCGTGCAGCCGGCGCACTTCCTCGGCGTACACCGCTGCCAGGTCGGCCCAGAACTGGCTCAGGTCGGGGTACACCGACTCGTCGATCGCCGACCGCCCGCCACGGTAGTGCACCATGCTCAGCGACGGGATCGTGAGCTTGGGCACCACGCCGGGCGAGACCACGCCGGCCAGGAACGAGAACGCCTCACCGAAGATCGTGTGATCGAGGGTCAGCGGCGCGACCACGTGCGCCGACGGCGGGGCCCACTCGTAGGTCTTCTGCTCGTTCCGGAACGCCACCCGGATCGTGCCGTCGGCCACCTTGCGGACGCCGCCGAGCTGATAGATGAAGTCCATGTGCCACGACTCACGCCGGAACTCGCCGTCGGTTGCGGCCCGCAGCCCCACCTCCTGCTGGCGGCGCACGGCCTCCCGGATCGCGGCATCCTCCACCGTCCGCAGCTCGTCCGCCCCGATCCGTCCCGCCGCGAACTCGTCCCGCGCCCGCAGCACCTCGGGCGGCCGCAGCAGGCTGCCCACGTGGTCGGCCCGGAACGGCGGCAACCCGCCGGCCGGTGCCTGCGCCTGCGCCTGGCTAGCCGTGCTCGGCACGGAACTCTGCGTCCCGGACACGATGACCGCCTCCTCGGTGTGCGTGATCGTGCACAGAATCGTAGACAGTGACGGCGTGCTTCCCAGACTGGCCTCCCGCCAGGCGGAAGCACAGGCTGGCTGGCGGGCCGGGGCGGCGGGCCGCGTGGCGGCGCCGGACATCTCGCGGGACGCCCTCGCCTGGTGCCGCGACGAGGCCGAGACCGGCCCGATGCCGACGCCTGCCTGGGGGCGTACCTGGCCAGCCAGGACGGGCAGGCGCGAACCGACGTCCGCGCGGATGCCTTCCTGACCGCTGCCAAGAGCGCCGGATAGCCGGCCGCGGCAGGTAACCAGCCAGCCAGGAACTTTACGATGTGCTGCATTAGCCCCTGTCCGGGGAGGTGAAAGACAGGGTGAGCATGACCGGTGCGCTGATGCCCGATGACGTGGTCGCCGCGGCGGCGGCGGCGGAGGCTGCGCTGCGGCCGGTCGCCAGCCGCGACTGGTCGGTCCGGGCTGGCCCGCTCGACTGGGACGTCGAACAGACGGTCACGCACATGATCGGCGCCACCGCGAAGTACACCCTGTACCTGGCCAGCCGGTGCGAGCACTTCATCGGCCTTTCCGTGACGCGCTGGCCGGACGCGACCAACGAGGAAGTCATCGACTCCGTCGTGCCGGTGGCGACGGGACTCGCGGCCGTCGCCGCGGCCACGCCGCCCGGCGTGCGGGCCTACCACGTCACCGGCCCCTCGACCGCGGCCGGCTACGTCGGCCGGGCCTGCGTAGAACTCCTGGTGCACACCGACGATGCCCTCAGCGGTCTCGGCGTTGCCTTCGCGCCGCCCGCGGACCTGTGCCAGCGGGTGCTGGCGCAGCAATTCCCGAGCGCCGCCCGGTCGGGCAGCGCCTGGCACGGCCTGCTGGCGGCCAATCGCAGGCCGATCCGCTGAGCCGCCCGGATCGCGCGTCAGGCAAGCTGGAGCCAGCGCACGCTGGCGAGGTTCACGCCGTGCCGCGCTGCACTAAAGGGGATAGCCCCAGGTGGGGTGGTCCACGCGGGCCCAGTGGCGGCGCATCCGCCGGCGGAACCTGGCCGCGGCGAACAGCGCGACCGCCCCGGCCAGCAGCGCGAGCACCAGCACGAACTGGAACACCGCGAGGACCACCAGCCCGCCGCCCGGGGAGAGGATCGCCAGGAACGCCAGCAGCAGCAGCAGCG
>JASHPR010000199.1 GCA_030038015.1 Streptosporangiaceae bacterium | reverse complement strand
CGCCGCCGGCCGCGACGGCCGGGTGACCGCCGGGGCGGCGCACGACGGGTACCGCAGGCTGCCCGGCCGCCCGGTGCACCGCCGCCGCTGGTCGCTGACCGGCGCCGGGCTGCAGGTGGACGACGAGGTCACCGGCGGCAAGCGGCATCGGGTCGCAATCCGGTGGCACCTCGCGCCCGGCGCGGCAGTGGAGCCGTACGTGGACGGGGCGCTCGTCCGGGTGGCGGCGGGCGAATTCGAGGTCAGCGTCGGCACATCGGGCCGGGCGCGGCTCACCGTCGAGCCGGGCATGGTCGCGACCGGCTTCCAGAGCACAACCGTCGCGCCGGTGCTGGCGTGCCGCATCGATGGCGGGCTGCCGGTGCGGGTCAGCACCAGCTGGCGCCGGGCCGCCGGGACTTAGGAGGCAGTGTGAAAGCCGTTGTTCAGCCGTTGAAGGGCGGGCCGGTCGAGGTGCTCGAGGTGCCCCAGCCGGTCGCGGAAGCCACCGAGGTGCTGGTACGCACGGTCGCGTCGGTCATCTCCGCGGGGACCGAACGCGCGGTGACCGAGCTGGCCCAGTCCAGCCTGCTCGCCAAGGCGCGGGCCCGCCCGGACCTGGTCCGCCAGGTGCTGCGCAAGGCCAGGGCCGAGGGGATCGCGGCCACCGCGCAGAGCGTGCGCGGCCGTCTCGGCGGGAACCTGCCGCTCGGGTACTCCGCCGCCGGCGAGGTGGTCGAGGTCGGCTCCGCGGTCAGCGGCCTGCGGGCCGGGCAGATGGTGGCGACCGGCGGCGCCGGCAAGGCCAGCCACGCCGAGTTCCAGGCCGTGCCCGGGCTGCTGTGCGTCCCGGTCCCGGGCAAGGTCCCGGCCAGGGACGCGGCGTTCACGACCGTCGCCTCGATCGCGCTGCACGGCCTGCGGCTGGCCGGGGCGGGCCCGGGCTCGAAGGTGGCGGTCATCGGCCTCGGCCTGGTCGGGCAGCTCGCCGCCCGGCTGGCCATGGCCGCCGGCTGCGACGTCGCCGGCATCGACCCGGCCGAGTACGCCCGCATCACCGCGGCCGGGTCCGGCGTGCTGGCGCTGGACGAGCTCGGCGACGCGACGACCGAGCAGGTCCTGTCCTGGTCGCGCGGCCGGGGCGCGGACGCCGTGCTGGTGTGCGCCGCCAGCCACTCGTCCGCGCCGGTGACCCGCGCCCCGGCGCTGTGCCGGGACCGGGCAACGATCGTGATCATCGGTGACGTCGGGCTGCATCTCGACCGGACCCCGTTCTACGAGCGGGAGATATCGCTGCGGTTCGCCCGCTCCTACGGCCCGGGCCGCTACGACCCCTCGTACGAGGCATGGGGCGTGGACTACCCGGCCGGCCAGGTGCGCTGGACCGAGGGCAGGAACTTCGAGGCGGTGCTCGACCTGCTGGCCGCGGGCCGGCTCAAGGTGGCCGACCTGGTGACCCACTGCTACGACATCGACGACGCACCCACGGCGTACGAGCTGATCGAGCAGCGGGACGACCCGTACCTGGCGATCCAGCTGACCTACCCGAAGAAGCCCGCAGCCGATGCACCGCTCCTGCCCCGGCGTGGCGCCTCGCCGCCCAGCTCGTCTTCCGCGGCCAACCCGGCCCCAGCGGCGAACCCGGCCGACTCGCCACCCGCCGACGGGCCCTCGCCCAGTTCAGCTCCGGCCGTGGCCGCGCCTTCCGTCCCGGCGCCCCGGCTGCCGTCGTCCAGCCCCTCTGCTGTCCCGCCACCCAGGCCAGCGCCGGCCGCCGCGCCCTCCCCCGGCCCGGCGCCCGGCGCCCCGACCTCCCACATCCCCGAACCCGGCCCCATGCCATCCCCCAGGCCAGCGCCTGGCGGCCCGCCCTCCCCCATCCCCGGGCCCGCCGGATCGCTGGGCGTGGGCTGGATCGGCGCCGGGGCGTTCTCGACCGGGACGCTGATCCCGGCGTTCCGCCGCGCTGGCTTCAAGCGCTTCGTCGCCGTGACCTCGGCAAGCGGGATCACCGCCCGGCGCGCCGCCGACCGCTACCACTTCGACAAGGCGGTCTCCGGGGCCTTCCCGGTCATCGACGACCCGGACGTCGGGGTTGTGGTGATCGCCACGCCGCACGACACCCACGCCGAGCTGACGACCCTGGCCCTGAAGGACGGGCGGCACGTGTGGTGCGAGAAGCCGGTCGCCCTGAGCACCGACGAGCTCGCCGAGGTCGAGGCCGCCTGGGAGGCGTCGGAGCGGCAACTCATGATCGACTTCAACCGCCGCTGGTCCCCCGCGGTGCTGACCGCGAGGAACGTGCTCGCGGGCATAGCCTCGCCCAAGTTCCTGGTCTACCGGGTGGCCGCCGGGCCGGTCCCCGACGGCCACTGGTACACCGACCGCCGCCAGGGCGGCCGGGTCCTCGGCGAGGTGTGCCACTTTGTGGACACCGCCCAGGCGCTGATCGGCGCGGACATCGAGGAGACCGTGTCGGTGCTGGCCGGCGAAGGTCACGGCCGTGGCGGTGGCGACGGCCGACCCGTGCCCGGCAATGACGCGGCCGTCTCCCTCCGATTCTCCGACGGATCGCTCGCGACGATCTGCTACGGCAGCGCACTGCCCAAGGCAGGCAAGGAATGGATAGAGGTCACGTCCGGCTCCCGCCGACTGGTCATCGACGACTTCCGCTCGCTGAAGGCAGACGGCAAGACGCTCTGGCGCGGTCGCCAGGACAAGGGTCACCGCGCCTGCGCCGCCGCCTTCCGCCAGGCGGTCACTGGCGGCAAACCCCTGCCGACCAGGGCCATGCTCGCCACCATGCACGCCACCATCCAGGCCGCTGGCGGGATCTGATATTCATGACCGGCCGGACTGCCGATGTCACGCTGCAGGTGGGCGGCCTGTTCGACAGCAAGGCCGCTACCTGGCCGTCCAGGTACGTACCCGACGGCGTTTTGCGGAAAAAGCCAGCAGGCCACCTATCACGCGCGCACGAATTCCTCAACCTCGGCCCCTGCATCGTCAACTCGCCGACCGAATGGCCGCAGTCGGACTCCGGGGCCTAATGTGCCAGCCAGCCAAAGATCCTGCACCCACACCGCCAGTTAGTCTCCGCACATTTGCAGCGGAAAATGAATAAGCCATAACTAGCCTCGGCCGGACACGGAGCTAAATCAAGAGGACACCACGCAATGGCTACAGCTTCAAAGCGACCGCAAGATATCTGTCAGGCAGAAACTGACGTGCCCAATGACCAACTAACATCTAAGATACCCACAGCAATCTCCTCTTCCAGCCAGGGCGAATGCACCGTTGCAGTAGCCGAGGGGCAGACGTCTGCGACAGCATCGGCTAACTCGCCAAGGATCACTATCCTAACTCGCTCCTACCCGCCTGCGTATCTACGTGGCGGGCCAGCCCGTAGCCTCTACGCTCTGACAGAGACACTTTCAGATGAGTTCAACTTCTCGATTATCACATCTGCTTTCGATGAATCAACTACACAACCCATGCACTCGGTCGAGCCAGACCGATGGAAGAGGTTCGGCCACGCGACAATATGGTACGAATCTAGTCAGCAAATGCCAATACGGACAATAGTAAAGCTCCTCAGAGATAGCAAGCCGCAGCTGATATATCTGAATAGTCTCTTCGATTATCACTTTTCCGTCCTGCCCTTTCTTGTCGCTCGGGCACTATATAGAACGGTCCCGATAATATTAGCCCCGCGCGGCGAGCTCGCCACCGGGGCGCTCGGTCTGAAAAGGCGCAAGAAGAGCTTCTTTATTAGAGTTTTCCGTATGCTCGGACTGCACCACGCTGTCACCTGGCACGCGTCCACGAATGAAGAGAAGGCTGACATTGAGAATGTGTTTGGTTCAGTTATAAAGACCCGGGTGGCGATAAATCTTCGAGGTGGCCTCTTGAGCAATGGCAAGGAACAGCTACCGGGCCCGACCCACGACCACTCACAGATAGGTTCGCTGGTCTTCTTCTCACGGATAGTGCCAAAAAAGAATCTAATTTCTGCCATAGCGGCGATGTCGTTCGTGCGCGAGAGCGCACGGCTCTCAATTGCAGGGCCCATCGAGGACTCCAGATACTGGCGCCAATGCACCAGGCTAATTGAAGCTATGCCTCACCCTCGACAAATAAGTTATGTAGGAACAGTATCTGCGGATAAAAGTGTAAACTTTCTGCAGAGCTTCGACCTGTTCATCTTGCCGACGTTCGGCGAGAATTTTGGCCACGTCATACTAGAGTCACTCGCCGCCGGAACCCCAGTGATCATTGGGAGAAACACGCCGTGGCACTTCGTAGAGACCTCAGGCGCCGGCTGGCTCTGCGACCCGGCCAATCCGCAGGCTATCGGGGAACTGATCGAGAAGTTCCTTTCCCTGGACCACGAAAGTCGCGAACGGATGCGGGCAGCCGCACGTAGTGCGGCCCTCGAGATCTTAAGCGATCAGGGTAGCGTAATGACAAACCGGTCTATGTTCCGCGCACTGATCCGAACAGATAAATAGTAATAAACCCCGGGACCGATGAAAGGATGCGCGTGCTGCGTCATGCCAAGGTGGGATTATTACCCCAACAAGAGCTAGCCAATCGTCGCCGTGTGCTTCTGCTAACGCCATCCCGCGGGCTTGGTGGTGGTATTGAACGCTACGTCGATACACTGCAGTGGGCACTGAGTATGCAAGGGGTTCGCTGTCAGCGGGTGGACCTAAAGCGGGTAGGTATCCGCGCCCACGCGGCGATGCTGAGTGACGGGAGGAAGCTACTGCGCGGGAGTTCGGAGCCTGTCCGTCTCGTTGTTGGCCACCGGGCTCTGTTGCCTGTGGCATCGCTTCTTGCTCGTGAGGAGAGCGTCTGCGGCATCTGGGTCTTGTTTTATGGCCAGGATGCATGGGCTGCGAGACTTCGGCCACGCCGAATACTTGAGCGCAGCCTGATGCGACGCCGGGATGTGCATGTCGTTGCAATCAGCAGCTTCACGGCTGGTGCCCTAGGGGTGGACTGCCGCGCGACGATCTTGCCGCCAGCTCTGTCCCAGGAGTGGTTTGACACACTTGTCGCCGCGGCTTCCTCTGTTCAACCGAGCCCAGGACTTCACCTTGTTACCGCGTTTCGTCTCTCGGCCTGGCGTGAAAAGGGGCTCCCTCAGCTAATCGATGCTATAGCCGTCCTGGATCGTGACGACATACATCTCACAATCTGTGGAAGCGGTGATCCACCCCCGGATCTGCTGCAAATTCTTGAGGCCTGCAGTTGGTGCACCCTGCGGGCACGGCTCACTGACCGAGAATTGGCGCTGCACTTCGCCGCCGCTGATCTCTTCGTGCTGGCAACCCGGACGAGCCATGGTCGTCATGCGTGTGGCGAGGGCTTCGGCCTAGTACTGCTAGAAGCACAGGCCGCAGGTACTGCCGTCATAGCGCCCGCACACGGCGGGTCATCGGATGCATATGTGGAGGGAGTCACGGGCGTTGCGCCACCTGACGAGACCGCGGAGGCGCTGGCCAGAACTCTAGACGAATTGCTTGGAAACCCCACCCGGTTGGCCTGGATGGGCAAGCGTGCCGCAGATTGGGCGCGCGAATCCTTCGCTCCTGAGCGCTATCCAGAACTCGTAGCCCGGAGGCTGCTATGATCCCACGCCTCGATCTGGATCCACCCGACAGAGTTAAATCGTGGTTAAGGAGCACGTTTCTCGGGGTCGCGATCTTACATGTCTCTACGGTAGCCGCTCCCGGCCGCTCGCCGATTCTGCTGCTTGTTCGGTAATGCAGCCGGTCCAGAGCTGAGTCCGGAGGGGCAAGTCCCAAGCAAGGAGGCAACCTCGTGTCATGCGCGCTCATCACCGGTATCACCGGCCAGGATGGCCTGTACTTGTCTGAACTGCTGCTGCAGAAAGGATACGACGTCTATGGCCTGATCCGTGGTCAAAACAATCCGAAGGCCGGACTCGTCGCGGAGACAGTGCCAGACGTCAGAGTGCTTGCCGGCGATTTAACCGATCTGTCAAGCGTTTTGCGGGCGCTGCAAATCTCGCAACCGGATGAGGTATATAACCTCGGTGCCATCAGTTTCGTCGCATATTCCTGGAAGCAGGCGGCGCTGACTAGCGACGTGACCGGCAAGGGCGTGCTGAACATACTTGAGGCTGTCCGTATCTATGCCGGTTCGGACCTCTCCAAGGTACGGTTTTACCAGGCGTCAAGCTCAGAGATGTTTGGCAAGGCGCAGCAGGCGCCCCAGAGCGAGTCAACGTTGTTGTGGCCGCGCTCACCGTATGGCGTGGCCAAGGTTTTTGGTCATTACATGACAATCAATTACCGCGAGTCCTACGGCATGCACGCATCCAGCGGCATGCTTTTCAATCATGAGTCGCCGCGGCGAGGCATCGAATTCGTCACCAGAAAGGTGTCACGCGGAGTCGCGGCCATCAAGCTCGGCCTGTTGGACACTCTTGTGATGGGCAATCTTGAGGCGAGGCGCGACTGGGGCTATGCCGGTGATTACGTCGATGCGATGTGGCGGATGCTGCAGCAACCTGAGGGCGACGACTATGTTGTTGCCACGGGAGAAACCCATTCCGTTCGCGATCTGCTAAAGACTGCCTTCGAGGTTGTCGGTATCGAGAACTGGCAGGACTACGTGGAGCATGACCCAGCGCTCCTGCGCCCAGCGGAAGTCGATGCGCTTGTCGGGGACTCGTCCAAGGCACGCCAAAAACTCGGCTGGGCTCCCACGGTAAGTTTTCCCGAGCTAGTAAGGATGATGGTCGAGTCGGACTTGGAGCACATGCAAGCCAGGCAGGTCGAGACCTCCAGGTTGGGAATCAACGGACGATGACCGCGCCGCCGAGAGCGCTCATCACCGGCGCCAACGGTCAGGATGGCTGGTATCTGTCCAGGCTGCTTCTCGCCGACGGATACCAGGTTTTCGGTCTCGTGCATCAGAGCGACAGAGCGCCAGTCGCCGATGGCGTGGTTGTCATTGACGGAGACCTCGCCCGATCGGCGGACGTTCGGGCTGCGGTCGACTATGCTCAACCGGACGAGGTTTACAACCTGGCGGGTATCTCATCGGTCGCCCTGTCATGGCAGGAACCCGTGCTCACCGCGGAAGTGACCGGAATCGGACTTTTGCGAGTTATTACTGCGGTCAGCGCATTGTCGGAGAGCCGTGGAACGCAAAGCCGGATCGTGCAGGCATCCAGTGCCGAGATATTCGGCGAAGCCGTTGGGGCCCAGAGCGAGGATAGCCCGATGACACCAGTGACTCCTTATGGTGCTGCGAAGGCATTCGCTCACGATCTCGCGCGCGTGTATCGCGGCGCCGGTGTATCAATCTCTACGGCTATCCTGTACAGCCATGAGTCACCTCGGCGGCCGGAGACTTTCGTGACCCGGAAGATCACCCGCACGGTCGCCAGAATCGCGCGAGGCGAATCGGTTCGGCTACGCCTCGGTAACCTCGAAACGCGTCGTGACTGGGGTTTCGCCGGTGACTACGTGCGCGCGCTGCAACTCATCGCGCGCTACCCGGTGGCCGATGACTTCATCGTAGCTAGTGGCGAAAGCCACACAGTTGCTGACTTCGTTACGACCGCTTTCCGGCGTATTGGTGTAACCGACTGGAGCGCCCTTGTCGACATCGACCCGAGGCTTCAGCGTCCGGTGGATCCGCCAGACCAGCGGGGTGACTCAAGCAAAATTCGGAAGCAGCTAGGTTGGCGTCCCTCGAAGAGCTTCGAGGAATTGGTCAACGAGATGGTCGACGCCGATCTGCGGCTGATCGATTCCGCTTCGCCTTTGCCTGGCTAAGCCTCGATCCACCGCGTAATCAGCCGCCCGTTTGGGCGCGCCGACGCGAAAGGTGCCCTCTGAGCTGGGACGATGGGAGTTGCTGAGACTTCCACATTCCGCGTCGAGAGGACACCTCGCAAGTGCGATTGTTGCACGACCTGGCGAAGATCCACGCGACGTTTGGCGACCCGGATCTCGTGTCGCGGGCCGGGCTGGTCCCGGTGATGGCGCTGGCGCAGCGGGCCGGGCTTGCGGGCCTGGTCGCGGCGTGTGTCCGGCCGGGCGGCCCGTGCGGGGTCAACGCGGACCTGAAGATCCCGGGCCTGGCCGCGGGCATGGCCGCAGGCGGGGACAGCAGCGATGACATGGACCTGCTGCGGCACGGCGCAATGCCGGATCTGCCCGGCGGGATCCGGGTGCCGTCCACGCTCGGCTCGCACCTGCGGTCTTTCACCTGGGGGAACGTGCTGCAGCTGGAGATGGTGGGCCGGCTGCTGCTGGGCGGGCTGGCCCGGCGGGCGCCGCTGCTGCCTGGCCGGGACACGCTGGCCTTCGCCGATGCCGGCGCGATGCAGAATCGGGTTTACGGGCACCGCACGCAGGGGGCCGCGTTCGGGCATGCCAAGATCCGGGGCAAGAGCCTGCCGGTGCGCGGGCTGACCGCGCTGGCTGCGACGATCTGCCCGCCGCTGGGCGCGCCGTGATCGCCGCCATCCGGCTGCGCGGCGGGAACGCGAACTGCGCCCGCGGCGCGGCCCGGTTCGCCGCCGGGCCATCGCCACGGCCCGGGATACCGGGTGCACCGGGCTGATCGTGGTGCGGGCGGACCCGGCGTAGTACTCTGCCGTGTTCTGCGGCGCGATCCGCCGGGCCGGGCCCGGTTCCCGGTCACGGTGACCATGGACCCAAAGGTCGCCGCGGCCATCGCCGCCAGCGGCGAGACGGCCTGGACGGCGATCCGCTACCCGCGCGCGATCTGGGATGACCAGCTCCGCTGCTGGGTCTCCGGCGCCCAGATCGCCGAGGCCGAATACACCGCGTTCACCCCGAAAAAGGGCCAGGCGATCACCGTCG
The DNA here is from genome assembly GCA_030038015.1 of Streptosporangiaceae bacterium. Classification (GTDB taxonomy): domain Bacteria; phylum Actinomycetota; class Actinomycetes; order Streptosporangiales; family Streptosporangiaceae; genus JASHPR01. The sequence goes on along the minus strand of JASHPR010000199.1, from coordinate 6,698 downwards.
GCTGATCGTGCGCCGGGTTCGCGACCTGGCCAGGCACGCCCCTGCCGGGCAGGACCAGCTGTTCCCGGCCTGGCGCTGCCACGCCGTGTTCACCGGCTCCCCGTCCGAGCTGACCCAGGCCGAGGGGCAGCACCGTGACCACGCGATCACCGAGTTCCTCGACCGCTCGGCTGGCAGGTTCGAGGGGCAGCACGGCGTAAGGCCGCGCGTTCGGTCACGGCGGGATCGTGCGGCCGTCATGCCACCTTCTCCAGGATCGTCGCGACGCGAAGGTCGTAGATGTGATCACGGTGGGCGCGCCGCGCCGCGGCGTCGCCGAGCCGCGCGGCCAGCCCAGCGTCGCCGAGCAGCCTGGTGGCAAGGTCGAGCAGCTCGTCAAAGTCGTGGTAGGCCAGCACCTCGCCGCCGACGTCGAACAGTTCCGGCACGGTCGGGCGGAATTCGGTGAGCACGGCGGCGCCGCAGCCGGCCGCCTCGAAAAGCCGTGAGTTCACCCCGGTGACTTCGCCTAGCTGCATGGTATTGAGCACTCCCGCGGCGGACCGGAAGATCCTCGCCTTGTCCTCGCGGAAGACGGCCCGGCCGACGTGCGCACCGCGAACCGGCGAATCGGGCAGCCAGCGAGGGATGGCACCACCATACAGCTTGAGCGGAATACCCTTGGCGATCAGACGCTCGAGCAGCCGCACCCGGGCCGGGTGCATGTTCCCGGCGATGACGAGGTAGGGCTCGGTCGCAGCATCCACGACCGGCCGGTGCCATCGCGGGTTGCAGGCCTGCGGCAGGTAGTACACGGGCACGTCGAGCGTGGCGCGCAAGTGATCGACGATGTGCGGGTCTTTGAAGAAGAGCGCGTCATAGGGCGCGAGCAGCATCAACTGCCGGCCCATGAGCGCAACGTGGTCAGGGAACCAGAACGCGACAGGGACACCAGCTCGCTTGAGCCGACTCACTATCCCGGGCATGAGGTAAGCATCGATATTGATGACGACCTCGCACTGCGCCTCCAGCGCTGCGTCGGCGATCGAGCGCTGGACTCGCTCGTCGAGGCTGGTCAGGGCCTGCCGGGCGACTGCGGCAACGCGGGTGACCACGCGGCTGCTGTACCGGGAGTGAGCCGCGCCGAGATAGGTAACGACGTGGCCGGTGCGCTCAAGCGCATCGCCGACGTTGTCGGCGAAAAGGTCGGGGGCTACTGGCCCGACGACACCTACCCGCATTCGAATACCTCCTTTTCTCCGGGAACCTGGCGCACCAGATCTTTAATCGTCATCGGCATTCATCTCTTATTCATCGGACTTCCACCACGTGACGGACGGCAGGCGCCCGGCCACGCCAGACGCGCACGCGACGTACTTGCCTCGACGAAGGTCTCCAGACGGGTATCCCAGTGGGGATAGAGCTCCACACCGCGTGGCGTCAGCTTCCCGAGCCGGTACCCGAACGGCTCCAGCAGCCCGAAAGCGTCGCAGAGGAACAAGCGCGCGTAAGCCCAGTGGTGGTTTTACTCGAACTGCGCGACCGATATGCGACGGTCGGCGAGCAACTCCCGAGCGCCGCGGAGGACGGCCAGGTCGTGGCCCTCTGTGTCGATCTTGACCAGGGCGAATTGCCGCAGCCCGGCCTGTGCGGCGTGGGCGTCGAGGGTCGTCGTGGGCACCTCTCCCGTGGCGCTGCCGGCAGGCGGCCGGTGCGGCCGGTGCGGCGAATTCGTCCCGGCACCCGGCGCGACTGCGTGCAAGGTCGCGGAGCCTGACCGATCGCGGAGCGCGGCCTGGTTCAGGTCCACGGACTCCCCCGCGAGCGCTTCCGACAAGCACGCAAACGTGCAGGACGACGGCTCGAACGCGTGCAAGTCGAGGTCCGCAAGCCGGCCTGCCCCCGCGGGCCGCGGCGAGCATGGACTGCGACCACCGGCCCACGTTGGCGCCCACATCGGCGACGTGGACCACCTGGGCCGACGGGAACGTGGCGAGCATCCATTCCTGCAGCGGTGATTCGCCATTCGTGCGCGGGTCGTTGGGCACATCGAAGCGGGCGCGCCGGAGTACCAACCGGGCGGCGCGGATGACCCGCCGTCGGCCGATGGCGCGGCAAGCGAGGTCCGTGGTGGCGGTGCCGATGGTGCGCATGGTTGACATCAGCCCTCCTCCACCTGCGCTGTGAGGCTCTCGCGCACGGCAGGCGGCACCAGCGGACCGCTCCCACGTGCATGGCGCGGCAGTCGCCAGAGTGAGCGAACCATCACGGCCAGCGCGAGGCCGTAAGCCACGGTGGAGGCGATCGCGGCAGCGGACACTCCAAGCACCGGCAGCAGCCCGATGAGCAGTGCCACGGTGAAGATGGCAGCCAGGCCCTGGGCCCAGGCCACGACGACGGGCTGATTCCGGCCTCGCAGCAGGTCGCCCACGACCTGCCCGCAGGCGAGGAATATGGCGCCGGGAGTCAGGATCCACAGCAGCGGCACGGCGCCGCGGTAGCCGGGTCCAAAGACCAGCGGGATGAGCCAGTATGCAACGAGGGCCAGCGGCACGAGCATGCCCGCCGCGAGGCCTGCGCTGCCGACGATAGCGCGAAGCTGCAGCCGACGAGTGGCCTCGGTGACCACGGATCTCGCTGCCAGGCGCGGGAAAGCCACGTTCCCGATGGCCGAGACCAGCGGGATGGGCAGCGAGGTCAGCGACACCGCGATCGCGTACCGGCCAAGATCAGCCGGTGGCACGGTCTGCGAGAGCACCAGCTGGTCCAGCGTCGCGTTGACCGTGGCCGGCGTCAGCGCCGCGATTTGCGCCGTCCCGTACGCGGCGAGCGGCCGGATCAGCCTGACGCGGATGCGCCCAGGTGCCAGGTCCGTCCTGCGGCAGTAGCAATACGCCCAGATCAACTGCGCGAGATTCGTTGCGGCCACCGCTACCACCGCGGTGTAGAGGGTCAGCAGCCCGAGCCGCCACAGCACGACGATCGTGGCGAACCCGAGCAACGGCTGGCTCAGCCGCACCACGTTCCACCGGCGCAGGTCCCGCGCCTGCAGCGGGAACGTGTAGCTGGCCGACACGAACGAGATGATCGAGCTCCCGAACGCGATCTCGTAACCGGTCGCCACGCCGATCCGGCCTTGCGCGAGAAGCTGTGCGAGCAGCAGGCCGACAGCGAGGGCCACCCCGCCTGTGGTCAGCATCATCGCCCGGGAGGTGGCCGCGTAGTCGCGTCCGCGGCCGGGATCCCGGGCGACGTAGAAACAGAGGGCCGCCGGCTGCCCCATCCCGCCGAACATCTGCACGATGCCGAGCCAGGCGAAGATCGCGGCGTACTCCCCGCGAACCGTCGGCCCGAGCGCCCGCGCCACCACGACGCCGCCCAGGCCGGCGACCATCGAGGACGCGAAGTTGAATCCAGCCGTCCGCACGACGGCCTGGCTGAAGCCGGGCCGCCGCAGCGTCGTGGCGCACGCCTGCAGTCGGGTTGGCGCAGCGTGGGTCACGGGAGCTTACGGGCGACGAAGGCCAGGTTCTGGGTGACGATATGGCCGCTGGTAACGCCCGTCTCGGCGGCCAGCACAGCCTTATAGCAGGCGCTGATCACCTTCCATGCCGCCGCGCGCAGCGTGCTCACGAAGCCATATGGCATCGGCGGGCGCGGCATGACGATGACCCGGCCGAACCCAGCGACGGCGGCGAGTTGCCGCACGCTCCGAGCGGTGAAGGTTGACTCGTGGGTGAAATCACCATAGCGAATGTGGCCGCCGAACGGGCTGACCGAGTTCGGTACCCGAGCGACGAAGACCCCTCCAGGGAGCAAGGCGGCCGCGACCAAGTCGAATGTTTCGAGAACCTCGGGCTTAGCCATGTGCTCGAGCAGGTCGGTGGCCGTAACCGCGGCTAGCTGGCCAGCGCGCGCCGCCAGGACATCGCGGTAGTCACCGTGCTTCACCTGGCGCAGGACGGCCTCATGCGCCAGCGCGACCTGCTCCGGGCTGACATCGACGCCCTCGGCTTCATAGCCGTCAGCCAGCAGTAACCGGACCAGCTCACCGCGGCCGCAGCCGATGCCCACCACCGGCCCGGCACAGGGGGACGGTAGCGACGGCCGGATATCCCGACGGTAACTGAGCGCGGTGGACGGGCCGGAGCCATGTCCTGCGTGCTGAGACACGTACGCCTCGTACAGCCGATCGCGCAGCGAGGCTCGGTCTTCCGTCGTGCTCACGCAGCGATTTTAGGCACTCACTTTACGTAGTAGCCAGGCTTTCACGAAAGTATGGCGCTGCGCCCTTCCGGGCCGTGGCTCACGTCTCCGTTCGCTGGCCGAGATGGGGCACCTGCCGATGCTTGCGTCGAGGTCGAAGAAGAGGTCGCAGCGTCGGAGAGCCCGATCCCAGGCGAGCACTTCCCGATGGTCGGGCGAGTTGGCGTAACCGCCGATGCCGGGCGTGACTGCGCTGCGTGAGATAGGATCACCGTCCGTGGTGGCCAAGTCCTACGCGTTACCGCTCCAGCGAGCCCGGCCCGGCATCCCCGTTCCGGCCAGACGCGTCGTGGGCGCAGCACTGCTCATAGGCAATGCGGTGATCACGCTCATGTTGGCCCTGGCCGCCCTGCAGCCCGGTGCCGCGATCGCCTGGGGATCGGTCGCGCTCGGGGCGTACTGCACCGCCCTGCTCCTGATCGCCACTGCGGCGGCCGGCCACGACCATCTCGGTCTGGCCTCCTGGAAGATCGGGCCCTGGTCGCTAGCATGGGTTGCCGTCGCGTTCGGGCTGGTCACGATCACCTGGGTGGCCCCGCAATCTGGCACAGCGGCGGAGATCACGATCCAGAGCGTGCTGCGGGCGCTGTGGCTGATGGCCGTAGCCATGACCGTCTTCACGGCCGGTTACTGCGTGGGCCCGCGGAGACTGGCCGAACACCACGCCCAGCGCATATCAGCGGCGCTGAGCAGCCGGTTCAGCAACGACATCCGCAGCCCGCTGGTCCCGTGGTTGCTGTTTGTCTTCGGGAGCGCCGCACAGCTCGTGTCCACGGCCACCACGGGACGGTTCGGCTACGTCGGTGACGCAGCGGCGGCGACGACGTCAGCGTCAGAGTACGGCCAACTGCTTGCGATCGCCGCGCTCTGTGGGCCGCTCTCCATCGCCGCGGCGGCCATCCGTGCTTACCGCACGCCAACCCGCGAGGCAAGCTTCACCCTCGCGATCCTGTTCATTATCGAGATCGCGGTGGGCGCTGCATCGGGCGGAAAGCAGAGCTACATCGTGGCCGTCCTGGCCGTCCTGATTCCCCGTGCTGGTGCGCGAAGGAGGCTTCCCGCGACCGTCATCGTCACTGCGATCCTGCTCTTCTTGCTGATCATCATCCCTTTCAACGAGGCGTACCGCAGCGATGCACGGGGAACGGTCACGCTCAGCGTCAGGCAGGCCGTCGCTACCGCGCCCTCAACCCTCCGCCAGATCGTCTCGGGCGACAGATCTCCTTCTGTCATCAGTAACTCCGTCATCTACCTGGCACAGCGGATACGGGAGATCGACAGCCCGGCCATTATCATGCAGCGGACCCCGAGCGAGATCCCTTACAGCAGTCCGATTCAGCTCGCCGAAGCACCGGTCATCGACCTAACTCCCCGAGCGCTTTGGCCCGGAAAGCCCATCCTCGCCACCGGATACGAGTTCAGCCAGCAGTACTTTGGGCTTCCACCCGATGTCTACACGTCGTCGGCCATCACGCCGGAAGGCGACCTCTACCGGCATGGCGGCTGGATCCCACTGGCGGCAGGGATGTTCTTGTTCGGATGCGGCCTCCGTGTGCTGGATGATGTGCTCGACGTCCGGGCGAGCCCACACGCCGCCTTCCTGGTCATTCTGCTGTTCCCGAACCTCGTCAAATCCGAGGATGACTGGATCACTCTGCTAGCCGGGCTGCCCGGTCTGATTGTCTTGTGGATCACCGTCGTGATGTTCTCCTTCGCCCGCCGGCCGCGCGAGCCGTAGCCCACAGTTGGCCCGTCGGCGCGTTCGGCTCTGGAGAGTCTGCCGTTGTGAGGAGGGGTGGAATGTGCGGCATCGCTGTGGGCACGTGGGCAGCCATGTGGTCGCCGACCTGGACGATTCTGTGCTGGAAGCGCTGCGGCATCGCGGGCCGGATGCTCAGCGTACCGAGCGCTGCGCGACCGGTGACGTGACCGCCGACCTCGCGTTTGCCCGGCTGGCGATCGTCGACCTGTCCGACGCTGGCCAGCAGCCGATGAGTAACGAGGACGGCCGGCCGCTCATCGTGGTCCGGAACTCGACCGAGCGCCCGGAATCTGTCGATGCGGGGTTCGCCTACCTCGTCCAGCCAGGACCGGTCATCAGCGAACGGCTGGCAGCAATCCCACCGCCCTACGGCGACGGGAAAGCGAACCGGCCGATAGTCAGGCTGCTGCGGACCTACCTCGGCTGAGAGGAGCCGCGAGGCCTAGCGCTCGCAGCAGCCAGGTGGGACGCGGCGCAGTCGCACTGCAGGCCGTCAGCGATGACCGCTTCCCATGCCTTGGCATCGCCGGAAGCGGCCCATGACTCCCATTCGGCTTCATAAGCGATGGCGAGCTGGGCAGCCCGGTTGTCAGGCAAGGTCGAGTTCGTGGGACTTGATGGCAGAGGTGAAGGCGCGCCATTCGCGGGCGGTGAAGGTGAGGGCTGGGCCGTGCGGGTCCTTGGAGTCGCG
>JASHPR010000198.1 GCA_030038015.1 Streptosporangiaceae bacterium | reverse complement strand
GGAGCGGGGAGCCCTGGCTGGTCCGCCGCCAGCCCCGGAGACCCCGTCTGACGCTGGGCGTGACCGCTCTGGGGGTCGCCGCCGCCCTGGCGGCCGCGACCGTGGCCGTGGTCGCCACGGGGGCGCTGCGCAGCCCGGCCGCGCAGCCTCCGCCCAGGCTCCCGGGCTTCCCGGTCGCCGCCAGCTCCGCGCTGGCGCCGGTGTCCGGCGACGTCTGGGTGATGTACCGGGGGACGGGGACGGCGGATGCCGACGTCTACGGCGAGGTCAAGGACGCGGCCAGGGGTGACGTGGCCCGGCTGTACGCGCAGCCGTTCCCCTACGCGGCCAGGCCGGCCGCGGTCGCCTCGGTGGCGCTGCGCCCGAAGCGCAGGCTGGCTCCGTACGCCTTCCGGGTAGACCCCGCCGTGGCCACGCGCTACCGCGTATCGGTCTTCCAGGGCCGCAAGGGCAGGACGCCGCTCGCGAGCTCACCGGTCGTCACCGTCTACGTGACGCCGAGCGTGTCACGCGGGACCGCCGCGGCCTGCACCCGCCCGACCTGCCACGAGGCGTTCACCCTCAGCGTGTTCGTGCCGCCGTCCGCGATCGGCAGCGAGATGTCCAAGACCTGGTACACCTACTTCGGGCTCACCCTGTCGAAGTCGCCCGCCAAGCCCGCGGGGCCAGCGGTGCTGCAGCTGGGGGCCGGCGGCCCCCACGTCGGCGCGCCACGGCAGGTCTCCCCCGACGAGTACGCGGTCACCGTCACGTTCACGTTCTCCGTCGGCAAGAAGGGCGGCTTCACCTGGCTGTGGGCGGCGTGCGTGCCGGGCAGCGAGGCGGTGGACGGTGTCGGGCTGCCCGGCAGCCACGGCTGCGGGGGCAAGGCCGTCCCCGCGGCGCACTCATACCTCGGCTAGCCAGCCCGGCCCGTGCCGCGCCCTCGCGCGGCCAGGCCCGCCGCCGCACCGCGCTACGGCTTGCGGGCCACGCCGCACCACGCGCTGACGTCGTGGTCCGGGACGAACGGGCCGGGCCCGGGGCGCCAGCGGTGCGGCTGGACCACGCCGGGCTCGCAGAGTTCCAGCCCGTCGAAGAACCGGGTGATCTCGGCCCTGCTGCGGAACCTGGCGTGCTCCGCCTCGCGCTGCCGCTCGTTGAGGCTGCGGGCCATCCTGGCCATCGCCTCCGGCATGATGTCGCTGGCCGGGTGGGACAGCACCAGGTAGCTGGCGGGAACGACGGCCTGCAGCAGCCTGGCCACGAGCGCGTGCGGGTCGTCGGGGGGGCCGATGTTCTGCAGCACCGCGGCCTCGCGGTCGGCCGCGTAGTTGTCCTTGCCGCCGAGCCAGCAGTCGTAGACCCGCGCCGGGTGGGCGACGCCGGTGTCTAACGCGGGCGGGGGCGGCCGGCCTGGCTCGGGGCTGGTCCCGCCGGTCATTGGCCGGCCGGCTCGAGGGTCAGCGACACCGAGTTGATGCACCACCGCTGGTCGGTCGGGACCGGGTAGCCCTCGCCCTCAAACACGTGCCCGAGGTGTGAGTCACAGGCGGCGCAGCGCACCTCGGTGCGCACCGTGCCCAGCGAGCGGTCCTCCAGCAGCACCACGGCGTCGTCCTCCGTGGGCTGGTAGAAGCTCGGCCAGCCGCAGTGCGAGTCGAACTTGGCGTCCGACCGGAACAGCTCGGCCCCGCACGCACGGCACCGGTAGACGCCCTCGGTCCTGGCGTCGGTGAACTCGCCGGTGAACGGCGCCTCCGTGCCCGCCTGCCGCAGCACGCGGTACTCCTCGGGGGTCAGCCGCTGCCGCCATTCCTCGTCTGTCCGCTGAACCTTGTCCATAGGTGCGAGGTTACCCGCGGACGTCAGATCGTCACCTCATGGGCCGGCTGCCCGCCGGCGCTCTCACGCAGGTCCGCCTCGGCCACCGCGCCGGCCGCCTGCACGTCGGCGAGCACCTCGGCGAGCGCCTTCAGGTGCGGCGCCGGCGCGGTCACCGCCAGCCTGCGCACGCTGGCCCGCATCGGCAGCCTGGCCTGGGATTTCGCCTTGCGGATCGCGCCGATCGCCGCGGACGCGGCGTCGAGCAGCAGGCCGTCACCGGGTTCGCCGGGCCTGCCTGCAGCGGCGGCGAGCCGGCGCAGCGGTCCCGGGTCCGGCCACGGGGCGCGGTGAACCGAGCCACCGGGCAGCGGGCCGCGATCCGTCCACGACCACACCTCCTCGGTGACGAACGGCAGGAACGGGGCGAAAAGCCGCAGCTGCACCGAGAGCGCGCGGCCCAGCGCGGCGACCGCCGACGCCGCGGCCTTCTCGCCGCTGCCGCCGTACGCGCGCGGCTTGGCCAGCTCCAGGTAGTCGTCGCAGAAGAACCAGAAGAACCGCTCGGCCACCTCGAGCGCCAGCGCGTGGTCGTAGGCCTCGAACGCCTCGGTGCACCGGTGGACGACGCCGCCCAGCCTGCCCAGCATCGCCAGGTCGAGCGGCGCGGTGATGGCCGCGGCCGCCGCCCCGTCCGCCGCGGCGCTGCCCGCGGCGCCGCCAGGATCGCTGGGCCCGGCCATGCCGAGCACGAACCGGCTGGCGTTGAGGATCTTGACCGCGAGCCGCCTGCCCACCCTGAGCTGGCCCGGGTCGAAGGCCGCGTCCACGCCGAGGCGGGCGCTGGCCGCCCAGTAGCGCACCGCGTCCGAGCCGTAGTCGCGCAGCAGGTCGGCCGGGGTGGTCACGTTGCCCCTGGACTTGGACATCTTCTTGCGATCCGGGTCCAGGACCCACCCGGAGATCGCCACGTGCCGCCACGGCAGCCGGTCCTGCTGCAGGTGCGACCGGAGCACCGTGTAGAACAGCCAGGTCCTGATGATCTCGTGCGCCTGCGGCCGCAGGTCCATCGGGAACACCCGGGCGAACAGGTCCTCCGCGCCGGCGCCGAGGCCGCCGCAGGCCAGCCGCGGCGTCAGCGACGACGTCGCCCAGGTGTCCAGCACGTCGGGGTCGGCGGTGAACCCGCCGGGCAGCCCGCGCTGGCTCTCGGCGTACCCCGGCGGCGTGTCCGCCGCGGGGTCCACCGGCAGCATGTCCTCGGCCGGCACGATCGGGGCATCGTACCGTGGCTCCCCGTCCTCGCCCAGCGGGTACCACACCGGGATCGGCACGCCGAAGTAGCGCTGCCTGCTGACCAGCCAGTCCCCGGCCAGGCCGTGCACCCAGTCCTCGTATCTGGCCCGCATGTGCGGGGGGTGCCAGTCCAGTTCCCTGCCCCTGGCCAGCAGCGCCTGGCGCAGGCCCGGGTCGCGGCCGCCGTTCCGGATGTACCACTGCCGGGTGGCGACGATCTCCAGCGGGGCCTCGCCGTACTCGTAGAACTTGACCGGGTGCACGACCGGCTCGGGCTCACCGCGCAGGTCGCCCGATGCGCGCAGCATCCCGGTGATCCGGGCGCGGGCCTTCGCGGCCGGAAGGCCGGCCAGCTCCCGGTAGGCGGCCTGCGCGGACGGGCTGGCCAGCCAGGGCAGCGGGCCGCCGAGCAGCCGCCCGTCCCTGCCGATCACCGGGCGGGTGTCCAGCCCCAGCTCCCGCCACCAGGTCACGTCGGTGGTGTCGCCGAACGTGCACACCATGGCGATGCCGGTGCCCTTGCCGGGGTCGGCCAGGCGGTGCCCGAGCACCGGCACCGGCACCCCGAACAGCGGGGTGCGGACCGCCCGCCCGGCCAGGCCCGCGTAGCGCTCGTCGTCCGGGTGCGCCACCAGGGCCACGCACGCGGGCAGCAACTCCGGCCGGGTGGTGGCGACCAGCACCGGGGCGTCACCGCTGGCGAAAGTGAAAGTGATTGTGCAGTAGCTGCCGGCCACGTCGCGCTCCTCCACCTCGGCCTGGGCGACCGCCGAGCCGAACGTGATGTCCCACAGCGACGGCCCCTCGGCGAGGTAGGCCTCGCCCCGGGCGAAGCTGCGCAGGAACGCGCGCTGCGACACGGCCTGGGCCGCGTCGCTGATGGTCCGGTAGGCCATGGACCAGTCCACGGAGAGGCCGAGGCGGCGCCACGCCTCCGCGTACACGCGCTCGTCCCGCTCGGTCAGCTCCCGGCACAGCTCGACAAAGGTGCGCCGCGACACCGGCACCTGGTCCCGCGGCGCCCGCCCGGGAGCGCCGGAAGCCCCGGCTGGGCCCGGCGGCACGAAGCCCGGGTCGTAGGGCAGCGAGGGGTCGCACCGCACGCCGTAGTAGTTCTGCACCCGGCGCTCGGTCGGCAGCCCGTTGTCGTCCCAGCCGACCGGGTAGAAGACCTCCTTGCCGCGCATCCGCCAGAACCGCGCCGCCAGGTCGGCGTGGGTGTAGGAGAAAGCGTGCCCGAGATGCAGCGTCCCGCTGGCCGTCAGCGGGGGAGTGTCGATCGCGTAGACGTCGCCGCGGTCGCCGGCCCGGTCAAACCTGTACTACACGTCCCTCGTCCCACCGGCGCATCCAGGTGTCCTCGATGCCGTCAAGCGTGGGGCGGGAGTCAGGGTCCATGCGGGCAAGTCTAGCGCGGCCGGGCGCCGCCAGAATTCACCCGCTGAGAACTGTGGCAACGCGGAGATGGGGGGAATGTAGAGCGCTCACTGAAGCGGAGGACTCACCAGCAGCATTCCAGGCCTGAAACGGGCCAAGACGGGGGGATCGTCATCATGGCACGCATTCTGGCGAAAGCTGCCGCGCTCCTGGCGGCAGCCGCGGGTACGGCTCTGTTCACGGCGGGATGGTCGGCACCGGGGGACCCGTCCGGCACTCAGTCCTTCGTCCTCACCACCCACTCGACCGCGCCGAACCCGGTCTACCGGGCGGTGGCCTCCGGGGTGTTCAGCGCCACGGGTACCATGCAGGCCACCTCGACGGCGTCGGACGCCCCGCTCAAGGCGACGTTCCCCAGCGGCACGTTCCTGCTCACCCAGACCTCGGCGGGCAGGCAGACCGGCTCCATCAACCCGTCGACCTGCGCGGCGGTCTACACCGTCACCGGCCTGGGATACAAGATCGGCAGCGGCACCGGCAGCTACAGCGGGATCACCGGCAGCGGCACCGCCAACCTCGAGTTCACCGGGACGCTGCCCAAGCTCAGCAACGGCAAGTGCGACGAGTCGAGCACGGCCGTCCCGATCGCGGGCACCGCGACCTCGGTCGTCCACGCCAGCGGCCCGGTGACCCTGCCGTAGCGCCGCACCGCCGCAGCGCCGGTCAGCCGGCCCCTGCGCCGCCCGCGCCGGCCGTGAATGTACCTCCGCAGGGGTTGCAGCCCATGCACCGGTACATTCACCGGCGCCGCGGCGCTACTCGCTGGTCCAGTGCGGGCGGCCGAACCACCGGCCGAACCACGGGCCGTAGCGCGAATGCCACGCCGAGATCACGCGGTCTTCCCGCTCCATGTCCGGGTGGAGCACGGGCGGGCCGTTGGGCACGGGCAGGTCGGCCACCTTGTCCATCTCGAACCTGCACTTGACGTACCCGGGGGTGATCGCCTCCACCTGGTCGGCGTCCACGAACCGGATCCAGCCCCGCGCCTGCCCGAGCCGCAGCATCTCCGCGCGCGCCAGCCTGTCGTTCTTCGGGTGCATCGCCGCGAGCCCGGTCCCGGTGTACACCACGATGCCGTCGAACACGTCGAGCTCGGGAACCTGGAGCACGTGCTCCACCACGCCGAACTGCTCTCCCGAGTGCGTGACCACGGGCACGCCAAGGCCGACGGCCTGGTAGGAGATCGTGGACAGCTCCTCGCCGGGATCGGGCGAGTCATCGGAGGACATGCGGCACCTTCCATCGCTCTTTGTGGCGAATAATCGTACCGTCGGTGATGTCGGTCCCAGCCACAGACGGAGGCCGCAGTGGCGCCGGAGATCAACCTAGTGGACCCGGATACCTACCAGCGTGGCGGCGCACCGCACGATCAGTTCGCCTGGCTGCGCGAGCACGCCCCGGTCTACTGGCACGCCGACGGCGGCGACCCGGCGTGGCCCGGGTTCTGGGCGGTGACCAGGCACGCCGACATCGGGTACATCTCCAGGCACCCCGAGACCTTCTCATCGAGCCGGCGCCTGGTGCTGTTCGGCGAGACGCCGGAGCCGGAGATCGAGATGCAGCGGCTGATGATGCTGAACATGGACCCGCCGCAGCACACCAGGCAGCGCAGCTTCGTGAACCGCGGGTTCACCCCCCGCATGATCGGCAGGCTGGCCAAGCACATCAGGGAGATCTGCGACGCGCTGATCGACGAGGTGGTGCCGCGGGGCGAGGCCGACTTCGTCACCGACATCGCGGCGCCGCTGCCGCTGCAGGTGATCTGCGAGCTGGTCGGCGCGCCGCCCGAGCACCGCGACTGGATCTTTGACCTGTCCAACAAGCTCGTCGGGTACGACGATCCCGAGTTCCGGCACACCCCGCAAGAGGGGATGGAGGCGGCGGCGCAGATCTACGCCTACGCGGACGAGCTGGCGGCGCGGCGCCGGGCCCAGCCCGCCGACGACATCGTGACCAAGCTGCTGCAGCCCGACGAGACGGGCGAGGTGCTGAGCGGCAGCGAGTTCGACCTGTTCTTCCTGCTGCTGACCGTGGCGGGCAACGAGACGACGCGGAACGCGGCGTCCGGCGGCATGCTGGCGCTGTTCGAGCACCCCGGCGAGTGGCAGCGGCTGCTGGCCGACCGCGACCTGATCCCGGCCGCCGCCGAGGAGATCGTCCGCTGGGTGAGCCCGGTGAACCTGTTCCGGCGCACCGCGGCCCGCGACACCGAGCTCGGCGGCCAGGCGATCGCCGAGGGCGACAAGGTCGTGGTCTTCTACGCGTCGGCCAATCGCGACGAGAGCGTGTTCGGCGAGCCGCAACGGTTCGATATCGGCCGCGACCCCAATCCGCACATTGGATTCGGCGGCGGCGGGCCGCACTTCTGCCTCGGCAGGCACCTGGCCGCCCTCGAGCTGCGGGTACTGCTCGCGGCGCTGGCCGAGCGGATGCCGGACATCCACCTCGACGGCGAGGTCAGCAGGCTGCGCTCGAACTTCCTCAACGGGATCAAGCACATGCCGGTGCGGTTCACGCCCTCGGCGGCGAGAACCTGACCATTCCCTGCAGCGCAGGTGACGCCGGGGTGAACGGCGCCCGGCACCGGGAACGGGCGGATCGCGCCGGGCGTCCCGCAACGAGACAGCGGTGGCGGCTGTAGCCTTTCCCTGCTAGCCGGGGTTCGCGCGGTTGCTCTGTCTGCGGAGGTAGCGGGGTGGGACTGACAAGCCCTGCCCTGATGGTGGTCGTGGGCCTGATCGCGGCCGCGGCGCTGGCGGCGATCCTGTGGTTCTGGCCCAGGCTGGCCGGCCGCGGCGTCGTGCCGGTGCTGCTGCGCATCGGTGCGCTGAGCGTGCTCCAGCTCAGCGTGCTCGCCTTCATCTTCCTCATCGTCAACGGCTCCGCCGAGTTCTACTCCTCGTGGTCCGACCTGCTGGGCACCCAGTCCGGCGGCGGCGCGATCACCGCCGGCCCGGCGCACGCCAGCCGCCGCGCGGACGCCGGCCAGCCGGCCGCGCCGGTCACCGTGCTGGCAAGCTCGGCGGTCGCGGTTCCGGGGCAGCCCAAGGCGCCGGGCGGCCAGCTGCAGCAGGTGCGTTTCTATGGCCAGCTCTCCGGGCTCACCGTGCCCGGGTACGTCTACCTGCCCCCCGGCTACGGCGCCCGGGGCGCCCCGCTGCCCGTCGCGGTGGTGATCTCCGGCCAGCTCGGCAGCGCGGGGGGCGCCTACAGCGCCGCCAGCCTGGCCGCCACCGCCGCCAGGCAGATCGCCTCGAAGGACCTCGGCCCGCTGGTCGTGGTCATGCTGCCGGACACGGTCGGCCAGCACGACGACGGGTGCCTGAACGTGCCCGGCGGCGCGCAGGCGGCCATGTTCTTCACCGAGGACCTGCCGCAGGCGGTCGGCTCCGCCTACCGGGCCGTGCCGCCGGCGGCCCGCCGGTGGGCGCTGGTCGGGGACCCGTCGGGCGGGTACTGCGCGCTGCAGCTCGCGATGACGAACTCGGAGACGTTCGCAGTCGCCGCCGTGCCGCCAGGCGACTACACCGCGCCGCCCGGGCCGGCCCCGTTCGGCGGCAGCCCGCAGATCCGGGTCCAGGACAACCTGTCCTGGCTGCTGAGCCACCAGCCGATGCAGCCGATCACGGTGCTGTTCACCGGCCGGGGCTCGGGGCAGCCCTTCCTCTCCCACGCGCGCCCGCCGATGCACGCAGGCCAGACCGGCCTCGATCCCGGGAAGTGGCAGCTGGCGGGCGTCCTTGACTGGGTCGGCGGCGCGCTGCAGCAGCCGCTGGCCTCGCGGAGCTGACGACATGGGACTGACGAGCGGGTTCTTCATTGGGCTGATGACCGCGGTCGCGGTCGGCTCGGCGGCGGCCACGGTCTGGCTGTGGCCGCGTTTCGCCAGCCAGCGGCCCGCGATGGTGGCGGCCAGGCTCGGGCTGATCGCCGCCAGCCAGGCGCTGGCGCTGGCCGCGATCCTGGTCTTCGTCAACTCCTACTTCGCCTTCTTCGGCTCCTGGCCGGCGCTGTTCGGGGGCGGGGGATCGGGGCCGGCCGCCGTGGTCCAGGCCGCCGCATCATTGCAGCCGATCGTGGTCACCGGGTCCGACCTTGGCCCCGTGCCCGGCGGCTCCACCCTGCCCGAGCTCGCCAACGGCAGGCTCGCGCCCAAGCCGCCGCACGTCTACGCGCAGAGCCCGCCGCCGGGCAACCTGGCCGTGGCGCCGGGCCTCGACCTCAGGGGCGGCGCCGCCGCGGCTGCCAGGTCCGTGGGGAGGGTGCTCCAGATAACGGTCACCGGGGAGCACACGGGCATCGTCAGCACAGCCGACTACGTCTACCTCCCGCCGCAGTACTTCCAGCCCGCCTACGCCCGCGTCCGCTTTCCCGTGGTGCTCGCGCTGACCGGGTACCCCAACGACACCTGGTCGATCGTGCGCTGGCTGGACCTGCCGTCCACCGCCGCGAACCTGGTGGCCGGCGGCAAGATCGGGCCGGCGGTCTACGTCATGATGAACGTTTCCGTCGCCTTGCCGCGCGACACCGAGTGCACCAACGTGCCCGAGGGCCCGCAGGCGGAGACGTTCCTCGCGCAGGACGTGCCGCTGGCGGTGGAGCGGACGTTCCGGGTGCAGACCGCCCGCTCGGGCTGGGGCGTGCTCGGCTACTCCACCGGCGGCTACTGTGCCGCCAAGCTTGCCATGATGTACCCGCAGCAGTTCTCGGCGGCGGTCTCGCTGGCCGGCTACTACACCGCGCTCAAGGACAGCACGACCGGGAACCTCTACGGCGGCAGCCCCGCCTACCAGAACGAGAACAGCCTGGACTGGCGGCTGGCGCACCTGCCAGCCCCGCCGGTCTCCGTGCTGGTCACGTCCAGCATGGTCGGCGAGCATGACCTGGCAGGCACCCTCACGTTCCTGCACCTCATCCATGCGCCCATGCACGGCTACTCGCTGATCCTGGCGCAGGGCGGGCACAACTACGGCACCTGGGTGCGGCAGCTTCCGCAGTCCCTGGAATGGATGTTCCAGCGGCTGACCCCGGCCGTGCCGCCCGCCCAGAGGCCGCCGCAGCCTGGTCACTGACGGCCAAACCTGTCAGACCCCGCTGGGATACTGGGGGCATGCCGGACGCATCGCACGCACGCCTGGTTGGCAGGGAGGATGAGCTCGGCCGGCTGCTCGCGCTGCTGGATGAGGCGGCGGCAGCCCGGCCCGTGGTGGCCCTGGTCAGCGGCGACGCCGGGGTGGGCAAGACCCGCCTGGTCACGGAGCTGTCGGGCGCGGCCAGGGACGCCGGCTTCGCGGTGCTGACCGGCCGCTGCGTGGAGCTCGCCGACACCGTCCCCTACCTGCCGCTCGCCGACGCGCTGCGGGACGCGTCCGCGTCGGCGAGCGGCCCGCTGCTCGACGCGCTCGCCGCCAGGCCCGTTCTGTCCCGGCTGCTTCCCGACACCGGGCCGGATCGCCCGCCAGGCGGTGACATGCCAGGGCTGGCGCAGCAACAGCTCTTCGGTGCCGTGCTCGGGCTGCTCGCCGAGCTTGCCGAGGCCAGCCCGGTGCTGCTGGTCCTCGAGGACCTCCACTGGGCCGACCGCTCCACCCGTGACCTGGTCATGTTCCTGAGCCGGGCGCTGCACCGGGAACGGCTGGCGGTCGTGGTCACCTACCGCACCGACGACATATACCGGACGCACCCGCTGCGGCCCGTGGTCGCCGAGCTGACCCGCCTGCCCAGCGTGACGGCCGTGGCGCTGGGGCCGCTCGGCCCGTCGGCCATGGCCGAGCACCTGACCGCGCTCTCCGGCCAGCTGCTGGACGCCGCCGTGCTGGACAGCCTGATCACCCGTGCCGAGGGCAACGCCTACTACGCGGAGGAGCTGCTCGCGGCCTCGGCAGCCGGCGACGAGCTGCCTTCCGGCCTCGCAGACCTGCTGCTGGCCAGGACCGAGCGGCTGTCCCCGGACGCCCAGCAGGTGCTGCGCACCGCCGCGGTGACCGGCCGCCGGATCGACGACGAGCTGGCCAGGCAGGCGTCAGGCCTGGCCGGGCCCGAGTACGACGGGGCGGTCAGGGAGGCGGTCGCCCACCAGCTGCTGGTGCCGGACGGGGAACGCGGCTACGCGTTCCGGCACGCGCTGCTGCGCGAGGCCATCTACGCCGACCTGCTGCCCGGCGAGCGGACCCGGCTGCACGGGCGCCTTGCCGAGCTGCTCGCCGATGAGCGCAGGCTCGCCGACGTGCCCGGGACGGCGGCCGAGCTCGCGCACCACAGCCTCGCCAGCCACGACATACCCGGCGCGTTCGCCGCGTCGGTGGCCGCGGGGCGCGAGGCAGACCGGCTGGCGGCGCCCGCCGAGGCGCACCGGCACTACGACCAGGCGCTGGCGCTCTGGGAGCGGGTACCCGAGCCGGAGCAGCTGAGCGGGATGGGCCGCGGCAAGCTCGCGTTCCGCGCGGCGATCAGCGCCGCGGACAGCGGTGACCTCAGCCGGGCCGTGCAGCAGCTGCGCAGGCTGCTCGGCTTCCTCGGCGACGCCCCGGCCGACCCGGTGCTGTTCTGCCGGGCCAGCGAGCGGCTCTCCTACTTCCTGCTCGACCTCGAGGAGAACGACGCAGCGATCGCGGCGGCCGACGCGGCGGTCCGGGCCCTGCCCGAGGAACCGCCCCGCTGGGAGCAGGCGCGGGCGCTCGGCACCTACGCGCGGGCGCTGCTGACCATGAAGGACGAGGCTCCGGCCCGGGCGGAGGCGGACCGGGCGCTTGCCGCCGCGAGCGCGGCGAAAGCACCGTGGGTTGAGGCGGACGCGCTGGTGACGCTGGGCCAGCTCAGCGAGAGGGACGGGCGGATCGAGGCGGCCATCGACCTGTTCACCAGCGCGAACCGGCAGGCTCGCAGCGCGGCCGTGCTCGGCGTCGAGCTGCGGGCGGCGTTCCAGCTGGCCAGGGTTCAGCTGGAATGGGGCGACCTGGCGGCGGCGAGCAAGACCGCGCACCACGGCGTGCTCCGCGCCGAGACGGCCGGCCTGGGCATGGCCCCGTACGGCTATGACCTGCAGTACCTGCACTACCTCGCGCACTACGCGGCCGGCGAGTGGGAGCACGCGCAGGAACTCGCCGACGGCTTCGCCTCCCGGGTCACCAGCGCACCGGAGGCCAGGCTGTCGGCCATGGCGCTGTTCATCGACGTGGCCGCGGACCGGCCCGCCGTCGCTGACCGCCGCACCTGGCTGGAGCCGTTCTACGGCAAGGACGGGTTCGCCGAGCACATCGCCCGCGGCCTGCTCGCCGAGCACGCGCTCTGGCGCGGGGACCCGCAGACCGCGCTCGCCGAGGTCGACGCCGCGATCCGCGCGAGCGAGGCGGTGACCGGGGGCTACGGGCCCCCGGTGATCAGGCCCGCCGCGGTCGGGCTGGCCGCGGCCGCCGACCAGGCTGCGCAGGCCCGGGCGGCC
>JASHPR010000197.1 GCA_030038015.1 Streptosporangiaceae bacterium | reverse complement strand
CGGTGACGTTCAGCCGTGGCGGAACTCGACGACGTCGCCGTCGCGCATGACGTAGTCCCTGCCCTCGATGCGCACCTTGCCGGCGGCGCGCGCCGCGGCCAGGGATCCGGCGGCCATCAGGTCGTCGAACGAGACCACCTCGGCCTTGATGAACTTCGTCTGGAAGTCGGTGTGGATCACCCCCGCCGCCTCCGGCGCCGTCGCCCCGGCCCGGATCGTCCAGGCGCGCGCCTCCTTCGGGCCAGCGGTCAGGAACGTTGACAGGCCGAGCGCGGCGAAGCCCGCCCGGGCGAGCTGGGCAAGCCCGGGCTCGCCGAGGCCGAGCTCGGCCAGCAGCTCGGCGGCCTCGTCCTCGGGCAGCTCGGCGAGCTCGGCCTCGGTCTTCGCGTCGAGGAACACCGACTGGGCGGGCGCCACGAGCGCGGCAAGCCGGTCCCGCAGCGCCTTGTCGGCGAGCTCCGCCTCGTCCTCGTTGAACGCGTACACGAACGGCTTGGCCGTGAGCAGCTGCAGCTCGCGCAGGTCGGCCAGGTCGATCCCGGCGGGCCCGGCCCCGGCGAACAGCGTGGTCCCGCTGTCAAGCACCTGCAGCGCCTTCTGGGCGGCCTCGGCGGCCCGCAGCTTCGCCGGGTCCTTGACGAACTTCGCCTCCTTGACCACCCGGGGCACGGCCTTCTCCAGGGTCTGCAGGTCCGCCAGGATCAGCTCCGTCGCCACGGTCTCGATGTCCCGCTCCGGCGCGACATCGCCCTCGACATGGCTCACGTCCGGGTCGGTGAAGACCCTGACCACCTGGCAGATCGCGTCGGTTTCCCTGATGTGCGCCAGGAACTGGTTGCCGAGCCCCTGGCCCTGCGATGCGCCGCGGACCAGCCCGGCGATGTCGACGAACCTGACCGTGGCGGGCACGATCCTGGCCGAGTTGTACAGGCTGGCCAGCGCGCTCAGCCGTGGATCCGGGATGCCCACGATGCCCACGTTCGGGTCGATGGTGGCGAACGGGTAGTTCGACGCCAGCGCGCCCGCTCTGGTCAGCGCGTTGAAGAGGGTGGACTTGCCCACATTGGGCAGGCCCACGATGCCAATGGACAGGCTCACCCCGGCGAGTCTAGGCGCAGCGCCGCGGTCGGCCAGCCGCGGTCAGGGCAGTTGGCCCGCCTTGTTCACGAACGCCATCTTGACCAGGGCCGCACCGTCATAAGCACCCGCTCCCGGGCCCCCGAAGCCGGGGGCTGGCCACGTCCGGTCGCCCAGGCAGGCGTTGGTGACCGAGTTGAGGATGATCTCGGACGGAGCGCCATCGAAGGTGGCGATGCCGTACAGCCAGGGCCTGGCGTCGGTGTAGCTGAGGTCATACCCGCGGCGCTTCCCGAACGCTGCAAGGAACGTCTCGGCGACCAGGTCCTCGGCTGCCTCGGCTCCGATGCGCCTGGCCGCGTACCTGTGGATCAGCAGCGCGTGCCGGTCGAACAGCACAGCAAACTGCTCGGGCGCCTGCCAGGAGCGTTCGGTAACCTCGGCGTCAGCCGCCGCCGGGCCGGCGCGTTCTGCAGCTGTCATCCTTGGCGCTCGGTCATGGGGTGCATCCTCCTGACGCCCGATGTGGTCATCTGTTATCAGCCGAACCGGCGGCGGGAGTTCGCGGTCGCAGCCGCGAGCCGCAATACCCAATAGCGGACATGCGGGTTTGAAGCACCCGGGCGTGTCGCGGCGGAACTGTCGGCAGCGGCTGCGAGCATGGGCAGAGTGAACGCGATCTCGCTGCTGATCGGGCTCCTGCTTGGCGCTGCCCTGGGCGCGCTCATCGGCTACCTGTACGCGCGGAGCCACGCCGCCGGCCAGGCCGCCGCCGCCGAGCACTTCCAGGCGCTGGCCGGGGATGCCCTGGACCAGAGCGCGCGGCGGTTCCTGGAGATGGCGGCCGGGAGGCTGGAGGCCGCCAACGCGAAGGCAGCCGGCGAACTGGACACCCGCAAGGCCGCCGTTGAGCACATCGTCCAGCCACTCCGGGAGACCCTCGCCCGTGTGGAAGCCCAGCTCAGGGAGACCGACGAGGCCAGGGTCAGGTCGGCGGCAGCTCTTGCCGAGCAGCTGGTAATCGCCCGGCAGAGCTCGGACGAGCTTCGCGCGCAGACCCAGGCGCTCGTGACCGCGCTGCGGCGGCCCGAGGCGCGCGGCCGGTGGGGCGAGATGCAGCTGCGGCGGGTCGTCGAGATGGCTGGCATGACCGCCAGGTGCGATTTTGACGAGCAGGTCGGCGTCGTCACCGGTGACGGGCTGGTGCGCCCGGACATGGTTATCAGGCTGGCCGGGGGCAAGAACGTCGTGGTGGACTCCAAGGTCTCGCTCGCCGCCTACCTGGAGGCCGCCGAGGCAGCCGACGAGTCGGTGCGCGAGGGCCGGCTGGACGCGCACGCCAGGCACCTGCGCGAGCACGTGGACCGGCTGGCCGCCAAGGCCTACTGGGCCGCGCTCAGCCCGGCACCCGAGTTCGTTGTGCTGTTCATCCCCGGCGAGGCCTTCCTTGCCCCGGCGCTCGAGCATGACCCGGCCCTGCTGGAGCACGCGATCACCCACAAAGTGCACATTGCCACCCCAACGACGCTGATCACCATGCTGCGCACCGCGCAGTACGCCTGGCAGCAGGAAGCCCTGTCCGAGAACGCCCGCGCCGTCTTTGACCTTGGGCGGGAGCTTTATGACCGGATCGCGGGCATGGGGAAGCACGTGGACGGCCTCGGCAAGGCGCTGACCAACGCGGTATCCAGCTATAACAGGACGATCGGCTCGCTGGAGGGTCGCGTCCTGGTGACCGCCCGTAAGCTGAACCAGCTTGGCGTGGTCGACGCGGAGCTCAAGCCCCCGGCTCCGGTCGAGGAGACCGTCCGGGCGCTGTCCGCACCGGACCTGATCCCCGAGGCGGGCCCAGAGCTCGTGGCAGGCGCGGCATCGGAGCGCGGCGACAAGACCGCGCCGCAGCTGGTCGGCGGGTCGCGGGCGATGGGCGCGGCAGGGTGACGGCGGACGGCGCACCGCCGTCGGCAACGGGAGGGGGGAGCAGGTTGCCGCAGGGGGAGCGGAGCGCGTGGCCTGCACGTCCTGGCTCACCGCCAGACACATCACGAACGGGCTTCGCGTGGCCGGCCAGCCGGCCCGGCGCGATCGCGGCCATCAGCCAGTGGGGTGGCGGGCCCGGCTCCCGGGCAGGCCGCGACCAGCCGGGCCCGCCGGGCAGGCGGGGGCCAGCGCCGAAGCCCGGCAGCGCGGCCAGCGGGCAGCCCGGCAGCACCAGCAGCAGCCAGCCCGGCAGCGCAGACGGCGGCCACCAGCGCAACGCGGCCAGCGGCCAGCCCGGCAGCACCAGCAGCAGCCAGCCCGCGACGAGGATGACGGCCCGCGGGGCGGTTGTGGTGATGTTCTCGGTCTTCTTCGCGGGCACGCTGGCGGCGGGCTGGTTGCACGCAGAGCTGCTGGCCGGGCTGACGTTCGTGGCCGGCTGCGCGCTGGCCGCGTGCTACACGCGGCGCGAAGCCATGCTCACCTTGGCCGTTACCCCGCCGGGCCTGTTCATGGGCGCCCTGGTCGTCTCCGAGCTGCTGAGCTCGCATGCCGACACGGTTCGCCGCACGCTGACGTCCGCCGCCGAGGGAACGATCCTCACCCTGGCGGCGGTCGCGCCGTGGCTCTTCGCGGGCATGATCGTCGTCCTCATCATCGCGATGCTCCGCGGTCTGCCCCAGTGCGTCCGCGACCTGCGCAGTGAGCTGCGCAGCGACCCTGGGCTCCGCGGGCCGGCCC